>NZ_JBFUBY010000454.1:0-2127 GCF_056405515.1 Polaromonas sp. P1_G2 | reverse complement strand
CCCAGAAAGCACGCTGCAACGACTTTGAGGCTGGGCGGCCTGCGCGCATGCAGGTTCTGCGATCGATGAATCATGCAGGCGATTCTAGGCGCGCAGCCTGCGAATGGACTCCTCAGCCCTTCCCGCATTCAGTCGTTAAATTCACTCGGATGAATCGTCTCGTAGACATGGCCTTCGCAGCAGAACACCACCATCCAGAGTCCAAACTGATGCTGGGGATCTGCGGGTATCAGCTGGTTGAGTGCCTTCGCAACGGATTGTTTGAGCGCCGGATCAATGCCTTGCCCGTCCGGCGACGGCGTTTCAACCGTCAGCATCACCAGGGCCTCTTTTTCGTAGAGCTCAACTTGCGGGAAGGACCATCGGGCAGCCGTTGCCTCGACAAAAGCGGCGGCTACCTTTTCGGGAAGTTCCGGCTGGGAGGTAAAAGTACCCATGGGATGTGATGTGAGTCCGGCAACGCGACAAATCAGCGATGCCAGATGATGCTGCACAGCAAGGGCTCGTCAACAAGATCATAAGGAAACGGAACTTTTCACCGAAATTAGTTCCTGTTTTTTCGTTCAAAACCGGCTAGGGATCTTGACGGATTAATCCCAAACGAGCTGGGGAACTGCCACCGGGAAGGGAGCGTGCAAGGCCGGGCAACCCGCAAACGATGAATGCCCGGGGTTCGAACAACGCCACGGGCCCTCCCCTATTTGGGGGATATACCGGCCAGGGCCCTGCGCCCGTGACATATTCCGCATTCCCCATCCTGGCGTATCCCCCTCGGGAAACTACCCAGCGAAGGTGTGCAAAATGACATGGCGTGCCGGCGCCCGACCTGTCAGTATTCGGTAATCGTCAAGGAAACACATGCCCGCCGTTCTGACCACCCATTCGCCCCTTCCCGAAGCCCTTACCCTCSAGAACACCGGGCATGCCGACAGCTCCGCGCGTGAGCGCCGCTACAACAGCCTGATCGCCAAGATGGCCGCGCACCAGCAAGGCAGCGGCCCCATGCCGACGAGCGCGGAATTCGAGCAATGGAAAGAAGACGTCGCCTACAGCCTGGCCATGCGAAGGCTGCTGGCGGACGCACCCCTGCGCCACTAAGCCCGAGGCAGGCGACGGGCTCCCGGCAGTCAGCCGAGGCGCTGGATCAGGTCTTCCAGGGACTGGAAATCCACCGGCTTTACCAGGTGGCAGTCGAAACCGGCGCTCTGGGTCCGGTTCTTTTCGTCTTCATTGCCGTAGCCGGTGACGGCCGCGATCAGCATGCCGGCGCCGTGCGGCAAGCCGCGCAAACGGCCGGCGACTTCAAACCCATTCATGCCGGGCATGCCGATGTCAACCAGGGCGGCAGACGCTTCATAGCTTTTTGCGATCTCCAGCGCATCCGCTCCGTTGTAGGCGACCTTCGCCGAGTGTCCCAGCAGCCTGAGAATCTCCGCAAGGCTGTCAGCCGCGTCGCGGTTGTCGTCAATGACCAGGAATTTTTTCACGGGTGCATCGGTCGCCGCAGCCTTGTCCACACTTTTCCCGGGAATGGAAAACCTGAAGCGGCTTCCCTTGTCGGGGCCCTCGCTCTCGGCGCTGAGCACGCCGCCGTGCATTTCCACCAGGGACTTTGCCAGCGTCAAGCCTATGCCCAGGCCGCTTTCCTTGGCGGCGGACTGCATGTCACCCTGGGAGAACAACTCAAAAATCTGCGCGATCGCGCTTTTCGTGAGGCCCAGCCCGTTGTCTGCCACCTCGGTCCAGACCTGGGCGCCCTCCACCCAGCATCGCAGCGTGATACGCCCTCCCGCTGGGGTGTATTTGGCCGCATTGGTCAAGAGGTTCTGGATCACCTGGGTCAGCCGGATGCCGTCGGCGTCCACATAGACCTCGTCCTGCGGCAACTCCGCCGAAAAAGTGTGGTGCCTGGCGTCCATGATGGGGCGCATGGCCTCCGCGGACCGGCTCAGGACCTGGTTGTAGAGGAGGGTCTCCTTCTTGAGGCGTATCTTGCCCGTGCTCAGGCGCCCGACGTCCAGCAGGTCATCGACCAGCCGCGTCATGTGGGTCAGCTGGCGGTCTATCATCTCGCGGCTGTTTTTGACGACCGGGCTCGGCGAGGGCTCGAGCTGCAGGACGGTGACC
>NZ_JBFUBY010000453.1:0-2148 GCF_056405515.1 Polaromonas sp. P1_G2 | reverse complement strand
CCGCCTTACCCGTACCCCGTTGAATCGCTCATTTCAAGGCGTACTCGATCGGCAGGGTTACCCACGAATCCACGGCGCGGCCCCAGCGGGTTCGTGCGGGGTTGAATTTGAATTGCTTCATGGCCGCCACCGCAGCAGCATCCAGCCTGTCAAAGCCTGAACTTTTGTGAAGCCGCACCTCGCCAGGTTCACCGCTCGCCAGCACCCGCACTCGTAATATCACACGGCCCTGCTCCCCAAGACGCCTGGAGACGGCGGGATATTCAGGACTGGGTGAACTTGCCTGGCTCACAGGCTGCACGATTTCGCCGGTGGCGCAGCCCGCAAGGAGTGTAAAAAGAAGAAGCCAGAGTATGCGCATGGTGTGGGCAGCTTGAAAGCCGGCCCGCCTCACTTCACCAGCCCCAGCACATCCTTGAACGCCTCATGCTCGGCCGTGCGCAGCCACTCAAACGCCACCATCTCGGTGGTCACCAGTTCGGCGCCGTTGCCGGCCAGGCGGTCAAAGGCGGCGTCGCGGTTGCGTTCGGTGCGCGAGCTGCAGGCGTCGGTCACGACCCAGACCTCGAACTCTTCTTCCAGCAGATCGAGCGCGGTCTGCATCAGACAGACATGGGCTTCGCAGCCGGCGATGACGATGGTGCTCCTGCCCTCCTCCGGCTCGGGCGCGGGTTTTTGCAAATGTTTGGGCAGGCTGCGGGCGTTGCCGCCGGCCTGCGCCTTGCGCACGGGCGGGCGCAGCAGGTCGACGAGGCCGTCGGCGACGGCGCTGAAGGACATCTTGTCCAGCGTGCGGCCGCCGGCGGCGGCGATGGCGGCTTGCAGCTCAGGCGCGAGAGGGCCCAGCGAGCCGGGGTTTTCGGCCGTACCCCAGACCGGCACCTCCAGCAGTTTGGCCATACGCGCCAGCTTGAGTGCATTGGCCAGCACCAGGCTGTTTTCAAAAATGGCGGGCATGAGGCGGGACTGGTAGTCCACCAGCACCAGTTGGGAGTCGTCGGCATCGAGCAGCATGGAAATTCCTGGAAAAAATAAAAGCGGATCAGGCCGGGGCGTAGCGCAGGCGCTCCACCAGCGTGATCAGGTAGGCGTCAAACAGCAGCGTCGCGTCCTGGCCGAACATGCGTATGCGCCCGGTGTGCTGAAGCAGCAGCAGGCCCACGCCGTGGGAGAACAAAGCCGTATTTTCACGCAAGGCGTCTTCGGCGTTCAAACCCATAGCCTGCAACGCGCCTTCGCACGGCCGCAACGCGTCGTGCAGGCGGTCATTGAGATGGAAGTTCAGCTCGGCCGTGAGCCCGCGCGGGCGCATGCCCTGCATCAGGTAAAAGCCCAGGTCCAGGTCGCGCGGGTTGGCCGCGAAAAAACCGAACCAGGCGCCGGCCTTGGCCTCCAGCAGGTCGGCCGGCTCGGTGCAGCCTGTGCCGGCCCCATGCACCGCGGCATTCAGGCGCTCCAGCGACTCGGCCAGCAAGGCGCCATAGATCGCCTCCTTGCTTTCGAAGTAGGAATAAATGGCGCCGGCGGTGTAGCCGGCCTCCTTCGCGATTTCACGGATGCTGGCGCCCTCCATGCCCAGGCGCTCGAACACCGCGCGGGCCGCGTCCAGCACGCCCCTTCGGCGTGAATCGCTTTGGGCTTGTTGGCGGTCTAGTCGGGCTTGCATTTGTCAAATGTAAAGGCAAGCCTTGCCGGGGTTTTGGTGAAAATTAACGGATGTTTTTTATTTTGAACGTTGTTAGATATTTGGAAGATATTTAGAACTTTTTTGATGGCTTGAGGTGTTTTTGGCGAGTGCGCTCGCTGCTGAGGCTTGCTGGCCGGGGATTGCCCGGCAGCAAGTAACTTTCTTTTGCTTCGCCAAAAGAAAGTAAGCAAAGAAAAGGCGACCCGCAGTCTGGGTCCCTACGCTTCGCTACGGGCAACCTGCGGTGCTCGACTACGGCGGGGTCTCGCGCAAACTCGCCTTCGGCTCAAACAAGCGCGATCCCTGATCCGCCTACGTCTGCGCTCCTCGGCCCAGCCAGGACGGGGCAATCGGGAACAGGAGCGGGGACAGAAGACAAAGAACAAACCAAGACAACAAGGACTCGCCACGGCGAGTCCTTGTTGTTTTCGGTATTTGGATTTGGTATTCCTTCCCCACCC
>NZ_JBFUBY010000452.1:0-2155 GCF_056405515.1 Polaromonas sp. P1_G2 | reverse complement strand
CTCCAAAACCATGGTGGCCAGCAACCAGTGGGGCACCAGCATGTGGGGCATGAAGGGCAAGGAAGATCTGGGGGGCGGACTGGCGGCCAATTTCACCCTCGAAAGCGGGTTTGAGCTTAAAAACGGGGGGGCCGGAACGAACCTGTTCAACCGCCGCGCCTATGTCGGCCTGTCCAACGCCAGCTGGGGCAGTTTTCGCCTCGGCAAGAACCTGTTCATCAGCAATGATGTGTGGGACCTGGACCCGACCGGCCAGCAGTGGGTGGGCAGCGCCACCCTGGTCAGGGGACGCAGCTGGCCCGGTGCCAACAATGTGATCGAGTATTCAACGCCGGATATGGGCGGCTTTAATGCCACGGGGCAGATCTCGCTCGGCGAACAGGCGGGCAACAACAAGGCCAACCGCGGCGAAGGCTTTTCTCTGACCTATGCGAACCAGGACCTGATGCTGCGCGCCATCTATTCCCAGCGCCGTAATGCCGCCGGCACCTTCACGGATGTTTTCAACACCTCCAAGGAAACCATCGTCGGCGGCACTTACAAGATCGGCCCGGCCAAGCTGTATGCGGCCTACGACTACATCACCGCAGCTGACGCGGCCCTCACCGCAGCGACCAAGCTCAAGCRTGCCTGGGTCGGCGTTCGCTACGATGTGACGCCGGCGCTCACGCTGATCGGTTCGGTCTTCCACGTCAAGTCTGACCGGGTGGCCGGCAAGGCCACGCTGGGCATGGTGGGCGCGGACTACAGCATGTCCAAGCGCACGCTGCTGTACGCGGCATTCGGCAACGTCAGCAACTCCAGTGGCGCCAACTTCGGGGTGGACACGGTATCGGGAAATCCGGCGATCAACCAGTCGCAAAGAACCATTTACGCGGGCATTGCGCACAGCTTTTAAAGCGGCGGCGCCGGGCGAAGGCCAGGCGTTCGGCGGCGGGCTGGCGGGATTCGCATCGGAATCACGCCACCCGCCAGCCGTCCTGCCGTCATTTGCCCTGTCATGAATAAGTAGCTGCAGCGCAGGCACTCCCTGCGCTGCAGCTATTTTTTTTGCCCAATCGACAGGCGGGCGGAGCTTTGCGACGCACCCACACGCAAGGCGTGGGCGACAATCAGCGCCGTGCTCGGCATTCTTTTCGTCACCTTCCCCTTTTTCGCCTTGGTGCTGTGCGGCTACCTGGCCGCGCGCCGCGGCCTGCTTCCGCATCTGGCCATCCCCGGCCTCAACACCTTTGTGCTGTATTTCGCGCTGCCCTGCATGCTCTACCGCTTCGGCGCCGGCACGCCGATCGCGCAGCTGCTGGACGCCAGCCTGGTCGCGGTTTACCTGGTGTGCGCGCTGCTGATGGTGGCTTTCACCGTGATGCTCACGCGCAAGGGCCGCATTGCCTGGAACGATGCGTCCTTCGGCGCGCTGGTCGCGGCCTTTCCCAACACCGGCTTCATGGGTGTGCCCCTGCTGGTGGCGCTGCTGGGCGCGCAGGCCGCCGGCCCGGCCATCGTCACCATCCTTGTTGATCTATTGGTGACGAGTTCGCTGTGCATCGCGCTGTCGCGGCTGGATTCGGCCGACATCCACGGCGCCGAAGTCGCCGCGCAGAAGGCGCTCAAGGGCGTGGCGCTCAATCCCATGCCCTGGGCCATCGTGCTGGGCGCGCTGTCGTCAGGCTTCGGGGTGGCGCTCCCCGGGCCGGTGATGCAGACCGTGGGGCTGCTGGCCGACGCCGCCTCGCCGGTGGCGCTGTTCACCATAGGCGCGGTGCTGGCCCGCTCACAGATGAACAGCGTTGCGGCCACGCCGCTCAGGGACTACGTGCCGGTGGCGCTGATCAAGCTGGTGGTCCATCCGGTGCTCGTGGGCCTGGTGGGGCTGGGCGCCATCGCGCTGGGCGTGCCGCTGGATCGGTTTGCGCTCACCGTGATCGTGCTGGTGGCGGCCCTGCCCAGCGCCAGCAACGTGGCGATGCTGGCCGAGCGCTTCGGCGCCGACAACGGCCGCATCGCGCGCATCATCCTGTTGTCCACTGTGCTGGCCTTTTTCAGCTTTTCGGCGGCCGTAGCCCTGCTCACCTGAGGCGGAGCCCGGGCCTGCGCCCGGGTTTCAGCGGCTGTTACAAAAAAACTGAAAAAAGACGGCGCCCCTGCTGTCGATTTC
>NZ_JBFUBY010000451.1:0-2157 GCF_056405515.1 Polaromonas sp. P1_G2 | reverse complement strand
GCTGTGGAGTACGCGGTGGTTCAAGAGAAAGATTTGCCGCTACCCAACAATTTGGTGAATGCCTGAGCGCGATGTCTTCTGAATAAGCACGCAAGCTCCCTGTAACAGCCCCCCGGGATGGTGGTACCCAACATGGCTAAATGTTACCAGTTGGCACGCCCTCTGCTTATGGTTGTTGGTGTGAATGGCGGCATGGCCCGCATTCGCACGGTGCACCCGCTGGACTTTGCCCGCATCAAGCACGAGCTTTCCCGGAACAAGGACCGCGACTCACTGAAGAAAAACAAGGACCGGCAGGCGGAGATGGTGGAGGTGCTGGTCAGCGGTACCTGCCTCAGCTGGCAAAACCAGCCACACGCAACGCAGGCCGTACCGTGTTGATGCACGTGCGGGGAAGCTAGCGCGTCGTCATCCACGCGGCCATGGCATCCAGCAGTTCGTCGCGCACCTGCGCATCGGTGCGGCCTGAACGCACCAGCACATGAAAAGCGTGGTCGGCGCCGTGCACGATATGCAGGCTGGCCTTTTTGCCGAGGCTTGCGGTGGTCTGCGTGATCAGGTCCAGGTCGGCGAGGGCATCGCGCGTGCCCTGCAAAAAGAGCATGGGCAGCTTGACGCCCGCCAGGTGCGCGGCGCGTTCGATGGAAGGCTTGCCGGCCGGGTGCAGCGGAAAGCCCACCAGCACAAGGCCCTTCACCCCGGGCAATGGCTCAGCCGCCTGCGCCTGCGTGCTCATGCGCCCGCCGTATGACTTGCCGCCGGCAAACAGAGGCACACCAGCAGGCATATGCCGCGCCGCTTCAGCGACCGCTGCCCGGATCGCCGCATGCGCCACGGCGGGGGAATCCGGGCGTTTTGAGCCTTGTTCCATGAACGGAAAATTGAAGCGCAAGCTGGCGATGCTGCGTTCCGCGAGGCCGTGGGCGATGGACGCCATGAAAACGTGGTCCATGCCCGCGCCGGCGCCGTGGGCGAACACGTAGCAAGCCTCAGCGCCGGCCGGCTTCTGCAGCAGGCCGGAAATGGTTGCGCCGGAAGGGAGCGCAATCGTCAGTGAAATGGGACGCGTTGACATCAAGGGAGAGCGTGCGGGGTGGCATTCATTCCTGGGGTTTTGCCTCAGGATCGGCGATCCCGGGCGGCAGGCGATTCAGCAGCCAGCGGATCGCCAGCGGAACCAGCACCAGGTCGTCGGCAATACCGATGACGGGCAGCATGTCGGGGATGAAATCAATCGGTGAGAACAGGTAGAGCGCAATCGCCGCGGTACCCCATTTCAACCAGGCGGGCGCTTCGGGGTGGCGCAGGGCCGTCCACAGCCGCCGTGCATCGCCGCGTACCAGAACCCAGAGCAAAGTCAGACGTTTGAACATGAATACTCCTTGGGTGAGGATGCAAGCCCGGCGGGCCGCTGGCATCCAGATGGTGCTGCTTGCCTGGGCTGCAAGGGCACAAGCAAGGCGTTACATTCGCGCGCCGGCGTGCGGATTGTTCTTTCTTCCTCCTTCCTCCTTTGGGGGAAGGTTGGGATGGGGGCCCGCGGCGTTTGATGACACCGCCGCTTTGGGTTGGAGGCCGGTTGGCCCCCATCCCTGCCTTCCCCCAGCGGGGGAAGGGGTAAGAGGAGGTCAGTGCCCCAGATCGGCCACCAGCTTGTTGGCCGCCTGGACAGCCTCATCGCGCGTGGGCCAGGTCCTTTCGTCGCTGTCGTGCAGGGGCGGCAGCGATTCAATATGCACCACATCGATGTACCAGGGACCGTCGGGGAGATGGCACAGCCTGGCCATGTAGTTGCGGCCATTTGCGACACCGGGAACGTATTCCTCGATCGGTTCCGGCTCTTCCGCTTCTTCGGCTTCTTCTGGTTCGGGGTTCATCGCATTTCTTTCTTTCCAAATCCTGATTATCCGCAAAGGGTGCGGCTAATCCTTGAGGTCCACGTTGAGCGCCGCGAGCTTTTTGGCATAAGCATCCCTGCGTTTGGCGGCTTTGTCCGCGGTCTCGACGGCCATCTGGATCGCCTTGGGGCCTTTGGCCGCAACGGTTTTGATCAAGCCGAATTTATAGGCGGCCTCTGCTTCCGCCTTCCTGTAAGTGGCGATGAGCTCGGCATGGGCGATGGATGGATTCATGAGTAGCTCTTTATTGGCTCTATCG
>NZ_JBFUBY010000450.1:0-3561 GCF_056405515.1 Polaromonas sp. P1_G2 | reverse complement strand
CATCAACATCGAGTGCGTCGATGAAATCGCCGATGCCGCCGGCCGCAAGGCTGAGGTGGCGGCCATCACCGAGGCGGCCATGCGCGGCGAGATCGCCGACTACAAGGAGAGCCTGCGCCAGCGCGTGGCCTTGCTCAAGGGAGTCGGCGTCGCCAGCATGGACCAGGTCTACCACGAGCGCCTCAAGCTCAACCCCGGCGCCGCCGAACTGGTGCACGCTTGCAAGGAAGCCGGCATGAAGGTGCTGTTGGTCAGCGGTGGCTTTACTTTCTTCACCGACCGCGTGCGCGACGAGCTCGGCATCGACTACACGCGCTCCAACGTGCTGGAAGTCGAGGACGGCTTTCTCACCGGCCGCATGGTGGACCAGCCCTGGGGCGACATCTGCGACGGCGAGGAGAAGCGCAGGATGCTGCTGGAGACCTGCGGCAAGCTGGGCATCAACCCGCTGCAGGCGATTGCCATGGGCGACGGTGCCAACGACCTTCCCATGATGGGTGTGGCCGGCCTCTCGGTGGCCTACCATGCCAAGCCGCGCGTGCGCGAGCAGGCCATGGTGGCCATCAACGAGGGGGGCCTGGACCGCCTGCTGGAGCTTTTCAGTTGAGGCGCCCACACACGGCCACATCTCCTGCGGCGCATCAATCCCTCCAGAATAAGTCAACGATCCCGCAGCCATAAGGCCTTATAAGCAGGAACCTGCATCCAAAGACAAGCGACATCCATGGTTTTTTTCAAGCGATTCGAAAGCCAGCTTCCCGCCTATCCCGAAGCCGATCCCTCCCTGCCGCCCAAGGGTTTCATGGCCTTTCTGTGGGCCTGCACCGAAGGCGCGCGCGGCTACATCCTGCAGCTGGCGCTGCTCTCGGCGGTGCTGGCGATTTTCGAGGCGCTGCTGTTCGCCATGCTGGGCCGCATCGTCGACTGGTTGGGCGCAACCGCGCCCGCCAATCTGTGGGCAGAGCACGGCACCGCGCTGACCTGGCTCGCGCTCATCGTTGTGGGCAGCATCGCGGCTGTGGCGCTGCAGACCACCGTGAAGCACCAGACGCTGGCCATCAACTTCCCGATGCGGTTGCGCTGGAATTTTCACCGCCTGATGCTGGGGCAAAGCATGTCCTTCTACCAGGATGAGTTCGCCGGCCGGCTGACCACCAAGGTCATGCAGACCGCGCTGGCCGTGCGCGACACGCTCTTCGTGCTGGCCGACGTGCTGGTCGCCATGGGGGTCTACATCGCCACCATGACGGTGCTTGCCGCTGCCTTCGACATGAAACTGGTGGCGCCCTTCCTGGTCTGGCTGGCGCTCTACATCGCAAGCCTTTATTACTTCGTGCCACGGCTGGGCCGCATCGGCAAACTGCAGGCCGACGCCCGCTCGCTGATGACGGCCCCCCCCCCCGCGACGCCATGAGCGAGTTCATGAAGACCGGCTATAGCCAGATGCGCCTCGTCAGCGCCTTCGAGATCGTTAACCACGCGCTCAGCATGGGCCTGATTCTCGGCATGGCCGGCACCTCGCTGTGGCTCTGGCACCTGGGCCAGGTCGGCGCGGGCGCGGTGGCCGCGGCCACCGCCATGGCGCTGCGCCTGCAGGGCATGTCGCACTGGATCATGTGGGAGACCACCAGCCTCTTTGAAAGCGTGGGCACCGTGCAGGACGGCATCAATACGCTGTCGCGGCCTCACACCATCGTGGACGCGCCCGGTGCGGCCGCGCTGGACGTGCCGCGCGGCGAAGTGCGCTTTGAAGCCGTGAACTTCAGCTACGGAAAAAACAAGCCGGTGATCGACCAGCTGACGCTGACCGTCAGGCCGGGCGAAAAGATCGGCCTGATCGGCCGCTCTGGCGCCGGCAAATCGACGCTGGTCAACCTGTTGCTGCGGTTTTATGACCTCGACGGCGGCCGCATCCTGATCGACGGCCAGGACATCGCCACCGTGACGCAGGACAGCCTGCGCGGCCACATCGGCATGGTGACGCAGGACACCTCGCTGCTGCACCGCTCGGTGCGCGACAACATTACCTACAGCCGTCCCGGCGCCAGCGACGAAGACATGCGCATGGCCGCGCGGCGCGCCGAAGCCGACGGCTTCATCGCCGACCTGACCGACCCGCATAACCGCCACGGCTATGACGCCCACGTGGGCGAACGCGGCGTGAAGCTTTCCGGCGGACAGCGCCAGCGCATCGCGATCGCGCGTGTGATGCTCAAAGACGCCCCGATCCTGCTGCTGGACGAAGCCACCAGCGCACTCGACTCTGAAGTCGAAGTTGCGATCCAAAGCAGCCTGAACACGCTGATGCAGGGCAAGACGGTGATTGCGATTGCCCACCGCCTCTCGACCATCGCCGCCATGGACCGCCTCATCGTGCTGGACCAGGGCCGCATCGTCGAGGAAGGCGACCACCGCACGCTGCTGGCCAACGGCGGCCTGTACGCGCGCCTCTGGGCGCACCAGAGCGGCGGCTTCCTGAGCGACAACCTCGAGGAAGAAGCGGAACTGGCGGCCTGAGCTGCGGCACACGATCGCGTTCCGGGCGGGTATTTCCCGCAATGAAAGTCCGGCTGCGGACAATTGACCCGAGAAGCGCCCATGGCCTCCCGTATGGTTCAAATTTGAACACTACTGCAGGGAGGTCGAGGTGCATCACCCCGAACCTGAGCCGGTGCATCCGGCGCACTTCAAACGTAAAACATCGAACAAGCGGAGGCCGCCAAATGCCGTGCGCGGCAGCTTGTGGCTGGCCGGCCTGCCGCTGTTGTTCGCGGCCTTCAACGCGCCGGCCGCCGACCTGCTGGAGGTATACCGCCAGGCCCAGGCACGCGATCCTGTTTACCGGGGCGCCGTCTATGCGCTGCAGGCCGCACGCGAACGGCTGCCCCAGGCGCGCGCCGCCCTGCTGCCCGCGGTCAGCCTGGTCGGCGCCGCCAGCCGCCAGGCCGGGCAGGCCTCTTTCAATGAACTGGCGCCGGTGGCGCGCGACGTGCACAACCGCAGCTGGAACCTGCAGCTGACCCAGCCCCTGTGGCGCGCGACCAGCCGGGCGGCCCTGGACCAGGTGGGGCAGCAGGAGTTGCTGGCCGAGGCGCAGTTCCGTCTGGCCGAGCAGGACCTGATCCTGCGCACTGCGCAGGCCTACCTTGACGTGCTGGTGGCCCAGGAAGCCGAGCAGGTGGCCCACCTGCAGACAGGCGCCATGGAGCAGCAACGCAGCCTGGCCCGGCGCACTTTCGAAGGCGGAACCGGCACCGTGACCGATGTATACGAGGCCCAGTCGCGGCTGGACCTGTCTCGCGCCCAGGCGGTGGTGGCGGGCAACGAACTGCAGAACAAGCTGGCCGAACTGACGCGCATCCTGGGGATTTCCCATGCCCGCCTGGCGGCTTTGCGCGCTGACAGCCCTCTGCCGCGGATCCAGCCCGAAGGCGCCCAGCCCTGGCTGGACAGCGCCCGCGAACAATCCATCCAGGTGCGCATCGCCCAGGCCACACTGGAAGTCGCCGACCGCGAGATCGCCAAAAGCCAGGCGGCGCATTCGCCGACCCTGGACCTGAC
>NZ_JBFUBY010000449.1:0-2179 GCF_056405515.1 Polaromonas sp. P1_G2 | reverse complement strand
GTTTGATGGTGTGAGGGTGGGGCGATCGCGCCTGGATCGTAAGCAGGCTCAGACTGTGATTCACGCGCCAGGGCTGGCCTTGGCCCCAAGAGGCGGCCAGGTCATCGCCTTGGCCTGCGCCGGCCCGACCGGTATCAACTGGCGCACCACTTGCCCGGAAAACACCTTCTCGCGCAGGTTCTTGAGCACCTCCTGCGCGCCGCCGTAGGGTGTGAACATGTCGATCAACCAGATCTGATCGCCAGAAGCCCAGTCGGCCATCGTGAGCTGGTGGGGTGCAGCCTGGTAGCGCTGCGCCACTTCTTCGCTGAGCCTGGCCCAGGAGACAAAGGCCATGGGAGCCTCGTCCTTCAGATAGAGCTTGGCTTGGTTCAACACCAGCGCCGGCATCACACGCCACTCCAGTTCACTGAGCAGGGTGTGCCGGTTGGCGGCTTGCTGCATCATCAGCCAGGTCACGGCACCGAGCATCGGGATCTTGCCCAGCACCTTGCGCACCTGTTCCTTGGCCAGGGCGGCCAGCTTCGCCAGTTCTTCTGGCGGCAAAGGCCCATTGCCTGGTATGCCGGTTTCTGCGGGCGCAGATTCCGGCGTGAGTGCCTTGTTTGCTTTGCTTGTTTTAGGGGGTGTAGAAGGTTTTGTCATGGTTGTGTTCCGGTTTCCAGCATATTGTTGATGGCGCTTAAATCCGCTTCGGCCAGCGTGGCATTTGCCGCTTTGAGGCGCAGCCCTTGCATCAGCGTCTCGGCCCGCGCCTTGTGCCAGTCGCGCTCGGCCGTGTAGAGCTGCTGCTCGGCATTGAGCACGTCGATGTTGATGCGTGATCCGACACGAAAGCCGATCTTGTTGGAGTCGACCGAACTTTTGCTGGAAGCAATGGCCGAGGCCAAGGCCTGGACCTGCGCAGCGCCGCTGACCACGCCGGTAAAGGCCAGGCTGRCCTGCGCGACCGCCTGCCGACGCGCCGCCTCCAGGTCGTCAGCGGCCTTGTCCTTCAAGGCCAGGGCTTCGCGCACGCGCGCTTGCACGCCGCCGCCGGCAAAGAGCGGGATATTCAGGTTCAAGCCCACCTGGCTGGAGCGTGAACGCACCGAAATATCGGCCGGCGAGGTAATACTGCCGGAGGTGTAGTTGGTGCCATAGCCTGCCGTCAAGTCCAGAGTCGGTGAATGCGCGGCACGGCTTTTGGCAATTTCCCGGTCTGCCACTTCCAGCGTGGCTTGGGCGATGCGCACCGGGATGGACTGCTCACGGGCGCTGTCCAGCCAGGGCTGTTCCTCGTCGGGCTGAATGCCCGGTAGCGAACTGTCCGCGCGCAAGCGGGCCAGATTGGCCCCGGGTTCACCAAGAATGCGCGCCAGCTCGGCACGTTTGTTCTTCAGCTCACTGTCCGTTGCCACCGCCTGGAACCGCGACAGGTCCAACCGGGATTGGGCCTCATGCACGTCGGTCACGATCCCGGTGCCGACTTCAAAATTCCGTCGCGCCAGCTCCAGTTGCTGGATGACGGCGCCAACCTGCAGGCGCGCCACGCGCTGGGACTCCTGCGCCACCAGCACGTCCAGATAGGCTTGCGCGGTGCGCAGGATCAGCTCCTGCTCGGCCTGCCGGAACTGCGCCTCGGCGAGCAGTTCCTGTTGTTCGGCCTGGTCCAGCGCCGCCCAACTGGCCGCGCGCCACAAAGGCTGCGTCAGTGAGAGGTTCCAGCTGCGGTTGCGCACATCGCGGTCCACATAGGGGGCTTCGCTGAACGAGGCCTGCCCGGACTGCTGGCTGGTGGCGCCGACCAGGCCCACCGTGGGCAGCAGCCCGGCCCGCGCCTGKGGCACCCGTTCGCGCGCCGCGCGCAGCGTATTGACTGCGCCGCGGTAGGCGGCGTCGCGCTCCTGCGCCTTGCGATAGATATCAAGCAAGGTATCGGCCGAAGCGCTCAAGGGCAGAAAGGACATCAAAGCGGCACCGACCATCCATGGCCGGGCGCACATCCAGAGGGAATCAGCGTTCACGCAAGGCCTCCTGCTTGTAACGCAGCATGGGCGCGATGAAGTATTCGATCATGCGGCGCTCGCCGGTTCGGATGTCCGAGGTCACGCTCATGCCGGCGGTCACCGTGCCACGCTGGCCGTTCACTATGTTTGGCGTCTCCGCTTTACTGAGCTGGATGCGCACCGGGTAGACC
>NZ_JBFUBY010000448.1:0-2184 GCF_056405515.1 Polaromonas sp. P1_G2 | reverse complement strand
GGAGTGTGGTGGATCATGAAGCTGGAGCGCGTCAACGATGAGGTCGTTGACGCGGGACTGACGGTGGAGCGGCAGATCAAGGAATGGCATCGCTTGACGCGGGCCAATACCTTGCGGACGCTGCTTCTGCTCAAAATCAATGACCCGGTACTTGAAAAGGAAGTCCGCGTCGAGATCGACGAAACGGTCAAAAAAGTCAACGGTATCCTGCGCAAACTGGATGCAACCTTGCACGAGGGTCCGATTGCGGAAACCTTTTTCGCGGCGACCGAACGGCGCTTGCAATACCAGAAGATCCGCAGCGACGCATTCCGGGCAAAAATGGCCGGTGACGAGCGCGAAGTCAGCCGCATCATTGAGCAGGAACTGATGTATGCACAGAACGGCTTCCAGGCCGCGGTACAACAGCTGTCCGACGAGCAGGTCGCGAATATGCAAGAGTTGGTCGCGAGCAGCAATGCGCAGTCGGAGCAGGCGCGATTCATTGTTGCGGCCTCCACCTCCACCGCATTCGGCTTGGCGCTGCTGTTCTGGTTGGTGGTGCGCAAACGCTCCCGGGAGGTCGAACGCACGCTGAATCACCAGCTGTCGGAAAGCACGGAACTGCAACAGGCAATCCTGGATAGCGCCAATTTCTCCATCATCTCGACGGATACCAACGGCATGATCCGTCTGTTCAACAACGGCGCGCACCGCATGCTGGGTTATTCGGCCGACGAGGTCTTCGCCCGGCATACACCTGACTTGTTGCATGACAAAACCGAAATGGCAGAGCGCGCACAGCAGCTAAGCATCGAACTGCGACAGCCGGTCCAGGCCGGTTTCGAAACGCTCGTTGCCAGGGCGCGCGGCGGCTCGGCGGACGAGCGGGAATGGACTTATATCCGTAAGGACGGCAGCCGTTTGCCCGTCATGGTATCGGTCACCGCGCTGAGGGATGAGCGCCTCGCGCTGACTGGGTTTCTTTGCGTTGCCTACGACCTGATAGAACGCAAGAAGGTCGAAAACATGAAGAACGAATTCATTTCGACGGTCTCGCACGAATTGAGGACCCCGCTCACCTCCATCCGCGGCTCGCTCGGGCTGATCTTCGGCGGCGTGGGCGGTGAGTTGCCTGAGGCCGTGAAGAACCTGGTGGGCATCGCCAAGAGCAACTGTGAGCGCCTGATCCGGTTGATCAACGACATGCTGGACAGCGAGAAGATCGAGTCCGGCAAGATGCGCCTGGACCTGCAGGTCATCGACATCAAGCCGCTGGTCCAACAGGTGCTGGCCGCCAACGAGGGTTTCGCGGGCCAATACAGCGTGACCTTGCGGCTGCAGGCACCCGATGCGCAGCTGCAGGTGCGCATTGATGGGGACCGCATGATCCAGGTACTGACCAACCTGCTGTCCAATGCGGTGAAATTTACGCCGCCGGGAGGGGTGGTGGAGGTGCGCATATCGCGCTTGGCCCAGAGTGTGCGGGTCGAAGTGGTGGACCGCGGCCCCGGTATTCCGGAGGAGTTTCGTGGCCGCATTTTCCAGAAATTTTCGCAAGCGGATTCTTCCGACACCCGGCAAAAAGGCGGGACCGGTCTCGGACTCAACATTTCCAAGGCGCTCATCGAGAAGATGGGCGGCAGCATAGGCTTTAGCAGCGCGGTGGGCACGGGCACCACCTTCTTCTTCGAGTTGCCCGAATGGCAGAACACGGTGCCGCTGCTGCAGCCGTTCCGGGCCAAGGGTGACGCCTTCCAGCCGCGCATCCTGATTTGCGAGGATGACCCCGACGTGGCAAGGCTCATCGGCATGATGCTGGCCAAGGCGGGATTTGAGACTGAGATGGCATATAGCGCGGAACAGGCTTTGGCCTGTCTTGCGCAGCACAGCTACGACGCCGTGACCGTGGACCTGAAGCTGCCGGGCCAGAACGGCATGGCCTTCATCAGTGCGCTGCGCGACAACGAAAGCACACGCAAGCTGCCGGTCGTGGTGATCTCGGCCCTGGCTGAGGAAGGACAACTGCAGTTCAACCACAAACCGCTCACGGTCTCGGATTGGCTGCAAAAGCCGATTGATGAAGACCAGCTGATCCAGAGCGTACGACGGGCCGTCGCCGGCATGCCGTCCGGCAAGCCGCGCATACTGCATGTGGAAGACGATCTCGATATCCAGCGCATCGTTGCCGAGGTCGCCCGGGAT
>NZ_JBFUBY010000447.1:0-2197 GCF_056405515.1 Polaromonas sp. P1_G2 | reverse complement strand
GTCCAGGTATTTTCCAAGCCGTCGCCTACAGCGATGCCGCCACCTCAACCCTATTTAGTGTGGCCAATACCAATGCTAGCGCCCAAGCCGTGCTTGAAGCCAAACGGGTTATTTTTGGGGGAAGCGATGCCGAGGAACTTTCGGGTGCGGGAAAGGATGACCATATATATGGCGGAGGTGGCAATGACTTCATCTATGGCAAGGGTGGAGCCGACTACCTCGAAGGGAACGCAGGTGACGACACTCTGAATGGTGACAATGACAATGACATCCTGGTGGGGGGCACGGGCTATGACACCTATAGATTCTCAGGTAATTTCGGCAAAGATACGATCATCGATAGCGATGGTCGTGGCACTCTTAGTATCGACGGAATTTCTCTGAGTGGTGGTAGAGCCAACGTGCACGGTACGTGGGCCGAAGAGCTCTCCTCTGGCCAGATCATTCAATACCAGGTAGTTGACAACACCGCGTCAACGACGGGTAAACAACTTGTTATTAGCAAGCAAGGCGACATTACTAACACCGTCACGGTGAACAATTTTGATCTGTCGCAAGCTTTTACCTCCGCCGGGTATTTAGGAATAAAACTTGATCCAAATCCGAGAATTGCAGTCACGGATGGAACGGGATCTAACCTCTGGTCCGACCTGGGTTTCGTCATCACCAGCCTGCTGGGCAAGCTGTCAAATATTCTCCAGGGGGGCGGAAGGCAATTTACCACTTACCTGGATATGCCGGCCAAGGCAGGCGAGACGGTCACTTTGAATCTGGTCGGAATTTCTGACAAATTCAAGGTAATTCTGGGCGATAGGGTTGTTAATGCCGATGGGGCGGTTATTACTTTGGCCGAGGGGCAAACAGATGTGTCTTTTGCACTTGTTCAGGAGGGTGACGTCGCAAATGACGTCTCGGGTAGCCTAAGCGTAAGTTATCAGGGAGAAGGGCGGAGCGCCACTTCCAATGTCTGGGCCATAAACCTCACGGACATCGGTGAAACCACCAAAACTTTCCTCGGCGACCAACATGGCCGCTTCCTCGGCAGCACGGTCGAAAACGGGGTCACCCTTGACTACTACGCGAGCACCGAGTGGGCGGCGGACGGCCAGGTGATCGATGGCGAAGCGGAGGAAGACTTCAACGATGTGATCGCGGGCAGCACCGGCAACGACAAGATAAGCGGGAAGGGCGGAAATGATGCATTGGACGGCGGCGCCGGCAACGACGAGATCAACGGCGACGCTGGCGATGATGTGATCATCGGCGGTGCGGGCAGCGACACGCTGAACGGCGGCGACGGCAATGACTTTATTTTTGGTGCCGGGGACCTGATGGCACCGCAAACGGTGCGGACGCACGGTTGGAGCCCGACGCTGGCCAATGTAGGCGTGGCCGGAACATCGGATGACGCGTCCGATGTGATTGACGCTGGCGACGGCAACGACGTGGTGTTTGCCGGCCGCGGCGGTGACCGTATTGAAGGCGGTGCGGGCAACGACCAGCTCTGGGGTTTGGCAGGCGATGACATTATTGAAGGCGGGTCGGGTGACGATGCGCTGTATGGGGATGGAGTCAATGCGTCTGGGAGCCATGCCACTACTTTGGCTAATGATCACGGTAACGACTTTCTGGATGGCGGGGATGGCAATGACGTCATTCTGGGATATGGAAAAGACGATTCGTTGTTTGGCGGTGCCGGCAACGATTCTTTGTGGGGCGACGCCTTTGCATCGCAGTTAGCTGGCGAATACCACGGCAATGATTACCTCGACGGAGAAGATGGCGACGATCATCTTTGGGGCAATGGCGGCAAGGACACGCTCTATGGCGGGGATGGAAACGATGAACTTCAGGGCGATGCCTCGGAATCAGCGCTCGCCGGTCAATACCATGGTGACGATTACCTGGACGGGGAAGGCGGCGACGACCATCTCTGGGGCGATGGAGGCAATGACACCCTCTATGGCGGAGATGGCGACGACATGTTGTCTGGCGACGCCGGGGGATCAGAGCTTGCCGGTGAATACCATGGTGACGACTATGTAGATGGCGGAGAAGGCAACGACTTCTTGTGGGGCGGCGGGGGTTCGGATACCTTGATCGGCGGAGCGGGGAACGACGAAATTTATGCGGACACAGGCGGCCTGATAGGAAATGCCAACTACCTGGCCGGGCAATACCACGGAGATGACTACAT
>NZ_JBFUBY010000446.1:0-2202 GCF_056405515.1 Polaromonas sp. P1_G2 | reverse complement strand
GGATGGTTGTGTCTGGATAGAGGTGACTGACGCGGGCCCCGGCATTCCGCCCGAACAGGCCGAGGCGCTGAAGCAGCCTTTTCGCCGCGCCGAAGGCACACGCGGCGGCCCGGCCGGCGCCGGCCTGGGCCTGGCCATCGTGGACCGACTGGTGCGCGCCCATGGCGGGACGCTGGCTCTGCTACCGGTCGACGGCGGCGGGCTGTGCGCCCGTATCACCTTGCCGATAGCCTGAAGGTCTGGCCGGCGCCCACGGCACCGGCCAGGATCACCCTCAGAGGAAGTGGTAGCGCAGGCCGAAGTTGACCTGGTTCACCGCGCTGACACCGGTGGCGGAGGTGCCGACACGGTTGTAGTGCACCAATTCTGCCGTCGCATCCACATTCGATGAGATGGCATAGGCGACACCGGCGCCCAGCGCCAGCGAGGTGTTGGAGCCGGTCGTCGATACGTTGGCGGTGCTGCCGGTGGCCGAGGCCGTGTCCAGCGAGGTGTGCCATTGTTCGACACCGGCGCGACCGTAGAGCGACCATTGGTTGTCGAGCGGTGCGATGCCCAGCACATGCAGGCCGAAGCCATGCGCCTTCCAGGTGCCTGAAGCGCTGTCCGCCGCCGGCGATGCGATGGCGGACTGCAGGCCGGTTGAGCCTATGCGGTCATAGCTGGCCTCGACGGCCAGGTTGGGGTTGAGGCGGTAGCCCAGGCGCAAGCCGCCTGAGGTACCCGGTGTGCCGGTCGAGGTGCTGCTGGCCAGCCCCTGGTTGCCCAGCGCGCCGTCGATGCTGCCGCCCAGGCCGGACGCGCGGCTGGCGGCGATATTGCCGCCGAGGTAAACATCCTGCGAGCCCGCCGCCAGCGGCGCCGCCTGTGCCGGTTGCGCCAGTGCGGCGCCCAGCGACAGCGCGGCGGTGGACAGCCACAACAATCTGGATGCATAGGTGAACTTCATGATTTTTATTTCTCCGGAAAAAGCCGGCGCATGGCACCGGCAACTTCAGACCTGCCTGGGTGGGACAACAGGTGCACCCTGTTGTTCAACCCAGGCCGCGCAGGACCCTGCGCCTCGCCATTGAGCGATGGCCTGGTATAGCGGCGGTCTAGCGCCGGTAAACCAACGGTAAAAAAATTGTGACTTTACGCAGTGCGCCGGATCGGGCCAACCCGCTCCGTCAGTGACGGGTCAGGCTCACGCGGCGGCGGCCCTTACGCGAAATGCACGAGGTTGAGAATCGGCAGCGGGCCGCCCGGGAACTGCGCCAGGCGTGCACCCACGGCCAGTGCGCCCAGGTCTATGCCCGAGAAGCCGAGCCGGCCGATCAGTGCGGCCACGGTGGCTTTTGCGGCCGTGTCGTCGCCTGAAYAAAACATCACGCGCTTGCCGCCGTGGTCGGCCGGGTTAGTGGCCAGCAGCGCGGCCGCCAGGTGGTTAAAGGCCTTCACCACGCGCGCGCCTGGCACCAGGTCCGCGACTATTTCGCTCGACAGGCGGCCGTTCAGTTCGGCGGGCTTGAACAGCGGCGCCTCGATCGGGTTGTTGGTGTCGATGACGATGCGGCCGCCGAAATTGGGCAGGCCGGCCAGTGCGGCCGGCAGGCGGCCCCAGTTGACGGCGACAAACACGATGTCCTTGGCGGCCGCCTCTTCACGCGTGCCGGCCGTGATGCCGGAAAGTCCGTGCACCAGGTCCTTGAGCGAGCCCGGGCCGCGGCTGTTCGAGAGGGTGGCGGGGATGCCGTGGCGGGCCAGGATGGCGGCGATGGCCGAGCCAATGGCGCCGGAACCGATGATGCCGATGCTGGGGGTGTTGGCGGTGTTGACGGTGTTGACGGTGTTGACGGGGGTAGACATGAATTCACTCCTTGGGTTGTTGATGGAGTGAATGATGGGATTTGGATTGCCTTTTGATAAGCCGGTAATGACTTGAATTATCTTCAAGCATTGCTTTAAGATGAGGCGATGGAAACCCTGGCCAACCTCGAATCCTTTGTGCGCAGCGCCGAAAGCCGCAGCTTCTCGGAAGCCGCGCGGCGCCTGGCTTTGACGCCCGCAGCCGTCAGCCGCAATGTCGCGATGCTGGAGCGCAACCTCGGCGTGCGCCTGTTCCAGCGCTCCACGCGCAAGCTCACCCTGACCGAGGCCGGCGAGCGCTTCCTGGTCTCCATCGCCGGCAACCTGGACGCGCTGCAGTCCGCCATCGCGGCG
>NZ_JBFUBY010000445.1:0-2765 GCF_056405515.1 Polaromonas sp. P1_G2 | reverse complement strand
GCGGTGCTCGACGAAGCCGTCAATGCCTACCGCGCCGGCGCCTGGGACGCGGCCTATGGGTCGTCCGGTACCATAGGCGCGGTCAGCGACGTGCTGACGGCCGCGGGCTGGCCCGCGGGCCTCGTCACGCGCGACGGCCTGGACTGGCTGCTGGACCGCCTGCTCAAGGCGCAAAGCGCGGATCGCCTGAAGCTGGACGGCWTGAAGGACGACAGGCGCGCCGTCATAGGCGGCGGCGTCAGCGTGCTGCGCGCCGTGTTCGACCTGCTCGGTATTTCGCAGATGGAAGCCGCCCAAGGCGCCCTGCGCCACGGCGTGCTTTACGACCTCGTGGACCGCGAACACGACCTGACGGACCTGCGCTCCACCACGGTGCAGCGCCTGGCCAGCAAATTCAGCGCCGATGCCGTGCAGGCCCAGCGCGTCAGCAAGGTCGCGCGGCACTTGTTCGTGATGGCCGGCGCCGGCCTGCCTGCCGCCGATTCCGCGCGCTTCCAGCGCAAGCTCGAGTGGGCCGCGCAACTGCATGAAATCGGCAGCCAGATCTCCCACAGCGACTACCACAAGCACGGCGCCTACATCCTGGACAATGCCGACGCGCCGGGTTTTGCCCTGCCCGAACTGCACCGCATCAGCCTGCTGGTGCTGGGCCACCGCGGCAAGCTGCGCAAGCTCGAGGTCAACTTCGAAGACCGCGTGTTCATCCAGCAGCTGCTGTGCCTGCGCCTGGCCGTCATCCTGTGCCACGCCCGCCGAGACCCTGACCTCAAGGGCCTGCAGCTCGAGTGCGGCGCCGAGCCCGGCCGCATCTTTGTGCTGAACTGCCGCGCCGGCTGGGCGCAGGCCTTTCCGCAATCGGCCCACCTGCTACAAGAAGAAGTGCTGGCCTGGCAGAAGACGCCGTGGACGCTAGTCGTGCCCGGCCCCTGAGCCCTGCCCTTCGCTGCCGCCTGGCCGCGGCTTGACCGCTTTTGATCAAACCGTATAAACTGTATATACGGTTTATTCGACCGCTCACTCAACAGGAAAAAGGATCAATCCATGGCAACCCGCAAAAAAGCAACTGCGAAACCCGCTGCACCGGCTCCAGCAACCCCCAAGGCTCCCGTGAAAACCGCGGCCAAGCCAGCCCCGAAAAAGGCATCCCCCGCCAAGGCCCCGGCCGGCAAAGGCGCGGTCAAGAAAGCCCTGGTGAAAAAAGCCGGCGCTAAAAAGCCAGCCGCCAAGCCGCAGGCAAGCGCCAAGCCCGTGAAGGCCGCGAAACCCGAGAAAACCAAAAAGCCCAAACTGGTGCGCGACAGCTTCACCATTCCCAAGGCCGAATATGTGGTGCTCGACGAGCTCAAGCAGCGCGCCGCCAGGCTGACCCGCCCCGCGAAGAAAAGCGAACTGCTGCGCGCCGGCATCAAACTGCTGGCCGGTATCTCCGACGCAGCTTTCCTGACCGCGCTGGAGCAGGTTCCCGCGATCAAGACCGGTCGGCCTACGCTCGGTTCTTAAGCAGCAACGCAAAGGCAACTTCCAGCGCTCGCAAGAGTGCTGGATTGCTCACTGGGCCGCCTTGCGCTGGGCTTTGAGCGCCAGGTAGATGCTCGTCCCCATCACCAAGACAAACAAGGCGAGTGCCATCGCCTCCACGGGGGTCGCCGTCCCGTCAAATACCATGCCCACCCACCGCGGCGGGTATAGAGGAAAGAACGCGAGCGCAACCAGCACCGGGAAATGCGCGTGCGGCGGCTGCAACACCAGCGAGAAAGCGGCAGCAAGCAAGCTCGCCAGCAAATACCCGATGATGATAAAAAGTGCAGCTTTCATGGTGTTCCAGGGTTCAAGATGAGAGGCGCGACAAAGCCGTGATTCAATCCCAGGCCGAATTGCCGGTGTTGAACGATTTTTGCAGGCACAGCGTTCAAAGCTTGGGGTCTGGAAATGGCAGCTTGTCCTGCGAGCTGCTCGGCTGGGCTACCCATTTGCCACTACGGCGATAAAAATCGGCTTGGGTTTCCGAACTTCCCGCACCTATCTTCAAGGCCACCGTGCAAGCGACTGTTTCGCTGCAGGCGGAGCAAAGAAGCAGTGTGGACAGGATGATGGTGTAACGCATGACGAATTTTTTCTTGTTATGCCTGACCTGGCGTATGCCGCAAATCCTGCGGCATATCCTGGCGATTGGATCTCAGCTCATCTTCAAGCATTGATGCTCGGCAAGTTCATCAATAGTTCGTTCTTCAATCTTGCGCGACTTGCCCATGCCGAGCTTTGTTCCAGTCGAATTCACAACACAATCAACTTTCCACGCGTTGTCCTCGAGCCGCATCAGGTAGCCAAAGAAGTCGACCATTTCTTCGCCATTGGACTTCCAGCGCTTTTGATAGAAGATCCGCCCGACGTTTGCCCGCCCTTCGGCCCTCACAAAATCAAAGCCGTCCAGGCTCGTCGAGTACTTTGATACCCGCTGCAACGCGGCGCCGGCCTCGCTCTCGGGAGTCCCGGCTTTGCGCAGATTCCCAAGGGTCTCGTTCACAGCGGCCTTTGACCTGAACTTTCGATAGGACGCGAGGTTTCCAGCCCGTTCCGCTTCGAGCATGCCTTTGTAGGCGACCTCGGCTTGAACCACGAACTGGTTTGACTTTTGGGCAGTATTTGCAGCGGCCGCGGGCTGGCCAGACGCATTGCCCAGTGCACAGGCAAGGACTGCGAGCGTCAGAACCTGTCGAATATTGTTTTTCATGTAACTCCGCCTATAAAGGCCTAAGGGTGAAAGG
>NZ_JBFUBY010000444.1:0-2617 GCF_056405515.1 Polaromonas sp. P1_G2 | reverse complement strand
GTCCTGGTGGATGCCCGAGGCATGCGCGAACGCATTGGCGCCGACCACGGCTTTATTAGGCTGCACCACAAAACCGGTGGTCTGGCTCACCATGCGGCTGGCCGCCAGGATGTGCTGCGTGTCTATACCCAGGTCAAGGCCGAAATAATCCTTGCGGGTTTTGAYGGCCATCACCACTTCTTCCAGCGAGCAGTTGCCGGCGCGCTCGCCCAGGCCGTTGATGGTGCATTCCACCTGCCGCGCACCACCGATCTTCACGCCGGCCAGGGAGTTCGCAACCGCCATGCCCAAATCGTTGTGGCAATGCACAGACCAGACGGCCTTGTCGCTGTTGGGGATGCGTTCACGCAAGTCCTTGATGAAGTTGCCGTAGAGCTCGGGAATGGCATAGCCCACGGTGTCGGGCACGTTGATGGTGGTCGCGCCTTCCTTAATGACGGCCTCCAGCACACGGCACAGGAAGTCCGGATCGGAGCGATAACCGTCTTCCGGGCTGAATTCGATGTCGCCCATCAGGTTTTTGGCAAAACGCACCGAGAGCTTGGCCTGCTCGAATACCTGGTCGGGCGTCATGCGCAGCTTCTTTTCCATGTGCAGCGCGCTGGTCGCCAGAAAGAGGTGCAGACGCCCGGAGGCTGCCGGCTTCAAGGCCTCGGCGGCGCGGGAAATGTCCCTGTCGTTGGCGCGGGCCAGCGAGCAGACGGTGGCGTCCTTGATGACTTCCGAAATGGCTTTCACGCATTCGAAGTCGCCGTTGGAACTGGCAGCAAAACCGGCCTCGATCACGTCGACTTTCAGGCGCTCCAGCTGGCGAGCAATCCGCAGCTTCTCATCCCGGGTCATGGACGCGCCGGGCGACTGCTCGCCGTCGCGCAGGGTGGTGTCGAAAATAATGAGTTTGTCGGTCATGGTGGGCTCCTGAAGAATTTTTAGATGGACGGGGCCAAAGCGGCACAAGACGTATTTTCGCTGCAAGGAGCGCGCATTTGCGCACGCTGCCATCCAGACAGGATTCCCTTGAAGGAAGCCAAGACGATGTTCGCGTCCATGCCGACGCCAAACACCGTATGCCGTTCGTCGATGCGCAGCTCAAGGTAGGCCACAGCGCGGGCATCGGCCCCCGAGCCCAGGGCGTGCTCATGGTAGTCCAGCACGCGTACCGTCGTGCCCAGCGCCTCGTTCAAGCCGTTCACGAAGGCCTCAATGGGCCCAGCGCCCTGCCCCGTAATCTGTTGCGTTGCACCGGCCATTTGCACCTGCGCCGTCAAGGCCACGCCACCCGCCGATACGGCTTGCTGCACCTGAGGTGCCTTGGTGCTGGCCAAACCGTATTCCTCTTCGAACAACTGCCACAGGTCTTGTGCCGTCAACTCCTTGCCCGCGTTGTCCATAACGGCTTGGACGGCCTGGCTGAACTCGATCTGCAGGCGGCGCGGTAATTCGAGGCCGTATTCGCTTTCCAGCAAATACGCGATGCCGCCTTTGCCCGACTGGCTGTTGACGCGAATCACCGCCTCATAGCTGCGTCCCAGATCTTTGGGGTCGATGGGCAGATAGGGGACCGCCCAGGCGGCATCCTCCTTTTGAACGGCGAACGCTTTTTTGATGGCGTCCTGATGCGTACCTGAAAACGAGGTGTAGACCAGCTCGCCGACATAGGGATGGCGCGGGTGCACCGGCAACTGGTTGCAATGCTCCACCGTACGGCGGATCTCGTCGATATTGGAGAAGTCAAGATTAGGCGCCACACCCTGGGTGTACAGGTTGAGTGCCACATTGACGATGTCGAGGTTGCCGGTGCGTTCACCGTTGCCAAACAGGCAGCCTTCTACGCGCTGCGCGCCGGCCATCAACGCCAATTCAGCCGCCGCCACACCGGTACCGCGATCATTGTGGGGATGTACCGACAACACCACCGAGTCTCGCCTTGCGATGTGCCGATGCATCCACTCGATCATGTCGGCAAAAACGTTGGGCGTTGAATGCTCAACGGTGGTTGGCAGGTTGATGATGCAAGGATGGTCGGCCGTGGGCTGCCACACTTCGGTGACGGCATCGACCACTCGCCTGGAAAATGCCAACTCCGTGCCGGAAAAGTGTTCGGGCGAATACTGGAAAGTCCGAGGTGGCGTTGTACAAATGCACGATCACTCGCCTGGCGCCCACCACCGCTTCCATCGTGCGCCGTATCAACGGCTCCTTGGCGGGCGTCATCACCTGGAGCGTGACATCGTCGGGAACCATGTCGTTGTCGATCAGGTGGCGTACGAAATCGAACTCAACCTGCGATGCAGCCGGAAAACCAACCTCGATCTCCTTGAAACCGATCCGCAGCAACTGTCCGTACATCCGCAGCTTGCGCGCAATGTCCATAGGCTCAATCAGCGCCTGGTTGCCGTCGCGCAGGTCGGTGCTGAGCCAGACAGGCGCTTGTGTCAGAACAGCGTCGGGCCAGGTGCGGCCTTGCAAGGCAATGGGTGCGAAAGCGGGGTACTTGCTGCTGGGTTGCTTCAACATGGTTTTCCTCTCGAATCAAAAACCAGCAACCCCAAGAAAAAACGGCCCGTTGCTGGTGCAAACGGGCCGTTGAATCAGGTGTACGCGTGCGCTACCGTCT
>NZ_JBFUBY010000443.1:0-2244 GCF_056405515.1 Polaromonas sp. P1_G2 | reverse complement strand
CAGCTTCATGTTGGCCAGCATGTTCAGGCCCTCGATGTAGTCCTGTGCCTGTTTTTTGGGGCCGGACACCACCATCCAGCCGGCGCGGTAGCCGCAGGAGCGGTAGCTCTTGGAAAGCGAATTGAAGGTCAGCGTGAGCACGTCGGTGGACAGGCTGGCGATGGCCGTGTGCTTGACGCCGTCGTACAGCACCTTGTCGTAGACCTCGTCCGCGAGGATGACCAGGCCGTGCTCGCGCGCGATGTCGATGATGCCTTTGAGCAGCTCGTCGGAATACAGCGCGCCGGTCGGGTTATTGGGATTGATGACCGCGATGGCCTTGGTCCTGGGCGTGATCCGGGCGCGGATGTCGTCGAGGTTGGGCATCCAGCCATTGTTTTCATCGCAACGGTAATGCACCGGCGTGCCGCCCGACAGGCTGGTGGAAGCGGTCCACAGCGGGTAGTCGGGCGCCGGCAGCAGCAGTTCGTCGCCATCGTCGAGCAAAGCGTTGGTGGCCATGGAAATCAGCTCGCTCGCGCCGTTGCCCAGGTAGATGTCGTCCAGCGTGACGCCCTTGATGCCCTGCTTCTGGGTTTCGTGCATCACGGCCTTGCGTGCCGCAAAAATGCCCTTGCTGTCCGAATAACCGGCCGACGCGGGCAGATTGCGGATCATGTCCTGCTGGACTTCCTCCGGTGCATCGAAGCCGAACACGGCCAGGTTGCCGATATTGAGCTTGATGAGCTTTTGGCCCTCTTCCTCCATCTGCTTGGCGGCGTCCATGATCGGGCCGCGGATGTCGTAAAGCACATTGGCAAGCTTGGCGGATTTGGTGATCGATTTCATGAAACGTTCAGAAGCTGTGGACGGGGGCCGCGCCGCTCACCATGCCGGCAACCGGGGAGATGCGACGCGCTGCGGCGGGGAATTCGGGCGGAATCTATAATTTGACCACATAAAAGAGGGTTTTCGCTGGCAAACACCAGCACGCAAAACCCCGCGCACAGCCGCACCACGCCCTCACAACGCCCGGACCCTCCGCATGAAACTTCAGCCAGACCGCCTCGACGTCCAGTCCATCCTCGGCTACGGCCCCGGCTGGGTGGGCCTGGGGCGCGACGGGGTGGCGGAAAAGATCGAGCACAGCGTGGTGATCGGCTCGCGCGGCGAGAAATTCGACTGGAACTGCGCGCGCTTTGAGCAACTGACCGCGGAACATTTCGCCTTGCTGGCCGAAACCCGGCCCGAACTCGTGATTTTCGGCAGCGGCGCTCGCCTGCGCTTTGTGCCCCCGGCGTTTTTGCGCGTCCTGATGGAGCACCGCATCGGCGTTGAGACCATGGACACGCTCGCGGCCTGCCGAACCTACAACATCCTCGCGGGTGAAGGCCGGCAAGTGATTGCCGCCCTGCTGATTGAAACAGAAGGAACAGAAGGCTGAAATGCCCTCTCTTTCAGGGTAAAATCTAGGGTTGCACTTGGCAGCACATCCCGGGATGGAAATCCCGGGCCGTTTGCCAAAAGGCGCGGCTAATTACAACTACTTTCGTCAGGGTCTACTCAGTATGGCAGTCGTCGTCAATAAACCACTCCCYGAATTTGAAGCGATCGCCACCAGCGGCATCAAGGTTTCCAACCAGTCCCACTTGGGCAAAGTCGTCGTGTTGTACTTCTATCCCAAGGACAACACGCCGGGATGCACCACGGAAGCCATGCAGTTCCGTGACCGCTACAAGGACTTCGTCAAGGCCGGCGCCACCGTGTTCGGCGTCTCCCGCGACAACATGAAGTCCCACGACGAGTTCAAGTCCAAGCTTGAGCTCCCTTTCGAGCTGATTGCGGACACCGAAGAAAAAATGTGCCACATGTTCGGCGTGGTCAAAAACAAGATCATGTACGGCAAAAAGGTCAAAGGCATTGAACGCAGCACCTTCCTGGTGGGCGCCGATGGCCAGTTGAAAGAGGAATGGCGCGGCCTGAAAGTGCCCGGCCATGTGGACGACGTGCTGAAAGCCGTCAAAGCTCTCAAAAAAGCCGCCTGAAACTCATTGAGGCCAGTTAGCAACAAAGGATTGCCCTGTCACTTGAGTTGTGCATAATGAACTCATGCTGTTGACCTTCGCAACTGCGCCAAAAGAAAAAGCCGCCCTGGTTTCAAGGCGGCTTTTTCGCTTCTGGAACCCTTCTTTTTTTAGAGAGTCTTAAGCACTATGCCCCTGCCCCCCGCCCCGACCAAACGTGCCGCCCTGCTCTCCCCTGACG
>NZ_JBFUBY010000442.1:0-2259 GCF_056405515.1 Polaromonas sp. P1_G2 | reverse complement strand
TCGGCGACCTGCTTGCTGCCCTCTTCGACCTTGTCGACCGAGTCGCCGATGAGCGTCTTGATTTCCTTGGCCGCTGCGGCGCTGCGCTGGGCCAGGTTGCGCACTTCAGCAGCCACCACCGCAAAGCCTCGGCCCTGCTCACCGGCACGGGCGGCTTCCACTGCCGCATTGAGCGCCAGGATATTGGTCTGGAAGGCGATGCCATCAATGACACCAATGATGTCGACGATCTTGCGTGAAGAAGCATTGATCGCCCCCATGGTGCCGACCACCTCGGCGACCACACTGCCGCCCTTGACGGCGACGCTCGAGGCGGACACCGCCAGCTGGTTGGCCTGACGTGCGTTGTCGGCGTTCTGTTTGACGGTCGAGGTCAGCTCTTCCATCGAAGCCGCCGTTTCTTCGAGCGAGCTCGCCTGCTCTTCGGTGCGCGAAGACAAGTCATGGTTGCCGGCCGCGATCTGGCTCGAGGCCGTCGCAATCGTGTCGGTGCCGCTGCGCACATTGCCCACAATACCGACCAGGCTGTCGTTCATGTCCTTGAGCGCCTGCATCAGCTGGCCTGTCTCGTCCTGGCTGTTCACCTCGATGCGGCTTGTCAGGTCGCCGGACGCCACGGTCTGGGCGATCTTCACCGCTTCGTTGATAGGTTGCGTGATGGAACGTGTGATCCACCAGGCGCCCAGGGCTCCCAGCACAATCGCCAATCCGGCCAGCGCCAGCATCAGGTTGCGCGAACCGGTGTACTCGGCTTTGGCTTCATCGAAGGACTTCCGGGACAGCTCGCGCTCGTAGTTGACGATGTCGTCGATGACGGCAATGGCCCTGCGGGTGGCGGGCGCCGACTCGCCCATCATGAGCGCCGTGGCTTCCGCGTTCTTGTTCTGCATCCCGAGCTCGACCACCTTGTTGACCAGCGGCGAGGCCGCCTTGATCGATTGGTCCAGCCTGTCCAGCAGCTCTTTTTCCTTGGCGTCCAGGGAGGACTCGACCAGCACCTTCTTGGCCTTGCCGTATTTTTCACGCGCGGCGGTCAGGCGGTTTTTCTGGTCCTGCATGGCGGCGGGGTCTTCCAGCAGCACGATGGTGCTGACGATCAGCGCGATGTCGCGGAAGTTGTCCACCATCTCGTTGGCCGCGAAATTCTTGACGTTGTTGCCGTCCACGATGCCGCCCAGCCGCTGCTGCACGCCCGACATCGCGTTAAGGCCCAGGCCGGCGATCGCCGCCAGAAGCACCAGGACCCCGAAAAATCCCGATCCCAGGCGTGTCCCTATTTTGAGGTTTGAGAAAGACATGATGTGCTTTGTTATGTGTGTTTCGTGGGGTGAGGCAAACCTAAGCGGTAGCGCGCTCAATCAAGGCCATGTCGCTGCTGGACATGAGCTTGTCGATGTCGACGAGGATGAGCATGCGTTCATCCAGCGTGCCCAGGCCTATGAGGTATTCGGTGTCCAGCAAGGCGCCCATCTCGGGCGCCGGCCTGACCTGCTCGGGGCTCAGCGTGATCACGTCCGAGACGCTGTCCACCACCATGCCCATGATGCGGCTGGCAATGTTCAGGATGATCACCACCGTGAACTGGTCATAACTCGGCGTGCCGAGGTTGAACTTGATGCGCATGTCCACGATCGGCACGATGATGCCGCGCAGGTTGACCACGCCCTTGATGTGTTCGGGCGCATTGGCAATGCGAGTCACCGTGTCGTAGCCGCGCAGCTCCTGTACTTTCTGGATGTCCACGCCGTACTCTTCCTGGCCCAGCGTGAAGGCCAGGAATTCCAGCGCCTTCGCGGCGGCTACGGGGTTGCTGTTGTTGTTTGTCTCGTGCATATGCAGTCCTTGGATGTCGATGGGGTCTCTGTCTATCTGTATGTATGGCTATCGGCCGCTGGCGGTGAAAACTTTAGTTGGCGTTTTCCCGGTGCTTGCTTCAGATAAAGGTTATCAAGCTGTACTAGTTGGAAATCGGGGGATAAGCGTGGAGTTATGGCCTTATCTTCCGGGAAGCCGGGTGGATAAGCCGGTCTTGCTCCGGCGGTGTGCCCTTCTCTTGATCTTGCTGGCCGGGGTTGCCGGCAGCAACTCACTTTCTTTTGCTTCGCCAAAAGAAAGTAAGCAAAGAAAAGGCGACCCGCAGTCTGGGTCCCTACGCTTCGCTWCGGGCAACCTGCGGTGCTCGACTACGGCGGGGTCTCGCTAAACTCGCTACGCTGCGCTTCGCTCAAACAACGCGATCCCTGATCCGCCTACGTCTGC
>NZ_JBFUBY010000441.1:0-2263 GCF_056405515.1 Polaromonas sp. P1_G2 | reverse complement strand
GAACCTGACCATCGTCGCCACAGGCGCRGGCCAGGCCAGCAACCTGACGGCGCAAGGCGCAAACCTGACCGCCGGCAACAACGTCACCCTGCTCGCAGACAACAAGGTCAACCTGCTGGCCAGCCAGAGCARYGCCAGCCAGGARAGCAGCAACAGCTCAAGSTCCAGCAGCGTGGGCGTGAGCTACGGSCTCATCTCGCAGMRWTTCAGCTTCAGCGCSAGCGCMAGCCAAAGCCAGGGMAACAGCAGCGGYAGCGACACCCGCTACACCAACACCCAGGTCAATGCCGGCAACACCGCCAGCATCATCAGCGGCGGCGATACCAACCTGATAGGCGCGGTGGTGGCAGCCAACACCGTCAAGGCCAACGTAGGCGGAAACCTCAACATCGCCTCCTTGCAAGACACCAGCACCTACACCAGCAAGCAAAGCTCAAGTGGCGCAAGTATCAGCTTTGGAAAGGATAGTGCGAGCGGTGGCAGCGTCACCGGCGGCGGCATCAGCGCCAGCAAGAGCAACATCGACAGCAGCTACGCCTCGGTCGTGCAGCAAAGCGGGGTCAAGGCGGGGGATGGCGGCTTCCAGGTCAATGTGGCGGGCAACACTGACCTCAAGGGCGCGGTCATTGCCAGCACGCAAGCGGCGGTGGATGGCAACAAGAATAGCTTCAGCACCGGCGGCACGCTCAGCATCAGCGATATTCAGAACAGTGCGGAGTACAAAGGCAGTGGTTACAGCGTTTCGGTGAGCGCGGGCTCTGGTCAAGATGCGAAGGGCAACACCATTTACACGCCCGGTGGCGGATTCGGCATTGGTAGTACCCAAGACAGCGTCAGCAGCACTTCTTCATCTGGCATCTCGGGTATCGCAGGAAACGCCGCAGTCAGAACGGGCGACGCCGAAACCGGCATCCAGAAGATCTTTGATTCCGAAAGAGTGCGAAAAGAGATCGATGCACAAGTGGCCATCACGGCCGAATTTGGGCAGCAGGCCTCCAGTGCCTGGGGCAAGTATGCCAACCAGAAGATGGTGGATGCCACGGATGAAGAAGAGCGGGCATGCTGGAGCGCGAACGGCCCTTGCCGCATAGCAGGGCATTCGATCATTGGTGCGTTGGGCGGTGGCGTTGAGGGTGCTTTAGGCGCGACAGGAAGCACGGCCTTGGCGCCTTACCTGAGCAAAGCAATCGATGACCTTGGCATTACGGGGCCGGCGCGAGACGCGCTGATCGCCGGCCTGAGTTCGACTATTGGTGGGGTGCTGGGCGGGACGGCTGGTGCCGCAGGGGCATTCAACGAAGTCACCAATAATTACCTGACGAGCAAACAGTGGGAGGAATTTGCAAACGAAATTGCCAACTGCAAGGCCAAACGCGGCGGTTGCACGTCGAGTCAGACGCAGGAAATCCGCGCCAAGTACCAAAAAATCAGCGATAAACAAAACATCGCGCTCGCCAATTGTGATGTCACAAAAAATTGTGCCGAACTTGGAAAAGATGTTGCAACCGGAACGGAGACGATGGTCCAGCTGATCAGCAGCAACAGCCTTCCAATTGGCGGTGCTGACAGGACGGACCTTGGTCAATTCTTGGGCCAACGCCTGGCCGGGGATCCCGCCTACCGAGCGCAAGTTAGCGGTGCTTTGCAGGTTGCTGCGTTTTGTAATGCCAAGCCGGATCAATGCACCGCTACGGCGATCAAAGCCGCAGCACTGGTGCTGGCCCCTGTTATTGGTGTCGCGTACGGTGCAGTGGCCATCGAACTGTTGGTATCTGCCGGGCGGCTCACCATCGCGGAGGCAGCCTTGCTCGTGAATCTGGGTGGCCCCGCGGGGTACTGCAACCTCAAACCTGACACCTGCCTGCTGATTGCAGATGTAGCCGCTGGGCTGGCGAGCGGCAGCGTGGCTCCTAGTGTTTTGCCGCCTGGTTCGATCAAAGCCGTCGCAACGATGGGCGAGGCTCTTGGTGGCAAAGCAGCTAGCAGCACTGTTAGCGGATATATCAGTGGAGCTAAAGTCTGCGAGAGCGCGTGTGCCATCTCGGGATTGACCAAGCAAGAGCAACTGATGGCCAACCTCATCAGGGACAGCTCTGATAACCAGGGTGTACTGACGGAGAAACTGTTGGAGTCGGTTGCCACCCGTACAGGTATGACCGTGTTGTCTGGTGGAAAATACGGTAGCAACAATGGCTTTGATCTTGTGCTTCAGGGCAAGGATGGTACCGTAACTATCATTATGGATGTAACTATCATTATGGAT
>NZ_JBFUBY010000440.1:0-2275 GCF_056405515.1 Polaromonas sp. P1_G2 | reverse complement strand
GCCAAGACCGGCGCCCACCACCACGGCCACCTGGAAAGCGTGATCTATGTGATTCGCGGAAAAGCCCGCATGCGCTGGGGCGAGCGCCTGGAGTTCACCGCCGAGGCTGGGCCGGGTGACTTCATTTATGTGCCGCCCTATGTGCCGCACCAGGAAATCAACGCCAGCCCGACCGAGGTGCTGGAGTGCGTGCTGTGCCGCAGCGACGGCGAAGCGGTGGCCGTCAACCTCGACATCGAACCGGTCGAAAAACCCGATACCGTGCTCTGGGTGGACCCGACACACCCCCATGGCGGCGTGTAAAGCGCCGGTCAAGCCCTGGTGAGGCGGTCATAAAGCCGCGTTGATGTGCGGAAAACTGCACGGTTTTTGCAAGACGCGGAAAGCTTTCCTTACGAATGTCACCTCGTCCTACAGGATGTATCAAACGGCTTGGTTACAACTGGGGCTCACACAGAAGGAGTCCATCATGGATACCAACAACCAAGTCGTTAATGCCCCCGCTTCCCAACCGGGCCACCCGGGTCTTGCCCAGCGCCTGCAACACAGCAAGGCCCTTGTCGCCATCATCGCCGTGCTCGGCGTGACCGTCATGGCGCTGGCCGCAGCGCTGGTCGTCAACCGCTCCGACGCGCAGCCGGGTGTATCGGATTACGCCCCCGCCAATGAGCCCGCCAAGGTTGCCAAACTGGCAGATTCGCCCAAACCGCAAGCCGCCAAGCCGCACACCACCCCGACCGTCGTCGCGCAAGCCTCGCCACGCGCCAATGTCTGCGCGGCCTGCGGAACGGTGGAAGCCGTGACGCCGGTGCAACGCCAGGGCAAGGTCAACGGCGTGGATGTCGGCAACACCACCATCGGCCTGGGCACCGTCGCCGGCGGCGTGGTCGGCGGCCTGCTGGGCAACCAGGTGGGCGGCGGCAACGGCAAGACCGCCATGACCGTCCTGGGTGTCGCCGGCGGCGCCTTTGCCGGCAACCAGATCGAAAAGAACATGAAAAAGGTCACCGTCTACGAAGTGCGCGTGCGCATGGACGACGGCACGGTCCGCAACATGGAGCTGTCCAGCGCCGTGGCCGTGGGCGCCAAGGTGATTGTTGAGGGCAAGAATCTCCGTCTGGCCTAAATAGAGCCCCCACGTTCGCTCACTTCGTGTAGCTCTCTGCACCCCGGGGGGGCGCTGCGCCTGCGGTCTGGCAAAGCCAGTCCCGCGGCCCCTGCTGGTGAAGAGGGGGTTCCCTCGGAGCGCTGCGCCTGTGGCCCGGCAAGCCGGTTCCGCGGCCCCTGCTTGATGAAAGAGCATCGTCGCGCACGAACTGCTCCTAGAAAAGAAAGAAGACACCCCATGAAAGCACCCAAACCATTCCTGCTGGCCGGTTTTGTCGCGGCCCTGACCCTGTCGGGTGGCGCGGCCATGGCCGCTGGCCCTTATGCCACCGCCACCGTCGAAGGTGCGCTGTCGCCCGGTGTTTACGGCCGCATTGAAATCGGCAACGCGCCGCCCCCGCCGCTGGTCTATGCGCAGCCTGTCATCATCCAGCGCCCGGCGGTGGTGGTGCAGCAGCCGCCGATGTACCTGCACGTGCCTCCCGGCCATGCCAAAAAATGGTCCAAGCATTGCGCAAAGTACAACGCCTGCGGCCAGCCGGTGTACTTCGTGAAAGTCCAGGGCGATGAGGACTACGAGCGCGGCAAGCACAAGAAGAACAAGCACAAGGGGCACGGCGATGACCACGGCCGTGGCGAGAAGCACGGCAAGGGCCACGACTGACGGCCGGGCCCTCCACGCCTGCTCCCCCACGTAAATGCCGGTGCCCGTCACCGGCATTTTTTTGGCCGCCTTCCAGCCGGATTGCGCGCGGGCGGCGAGAATAAACCCCGGGTCCGCAGGGCCTCCTGCCGGGGGCGTAGCATTGGGCCCCTGTTCACCGCTATCCGCATCCGCAGAAAGAAATCCCCATGAAAGCCATCTGGAACGGCGCAGTGATTGCGCAAAGCGACGAGACCGTGGTGGTGGAAGGCAACCACTACTTCCCCGAGAGTTCGCTCAACCGCGACTACGTCACCTTCAGCAACCACCACACCATGTGCTCCTGGAAAGGGCAGGCCAGCTATTACTCGCTGCTGGTCAACGGCGAAATGAACACCGACGCCGCCTGGTACTACCCCGACCCCAAGCCCGAGGCCGACAACATCAAGGGCCACATCGCCTTCTGGAAGGGCGTCAAGATCGAGCCTTGAGGCGGGAGCGCCGGCGCGGCCATAACTCGAGGGC
>NZ_JBFUBY010000439.1:0-2287 GCF_056405515.1 Polaromonas sp. P1_G2 | reverse complement strand
GCCATGAAGGGAATCCTGTGAGTTACCGGCTCAGGCTCTACGCCTATGAAGACGCGTCCGAGGGAGAGCTGCAGGCGGCCGAGCAGCGCTTCAGGACGGCGCTGGAGGCCGCGCTGGGCCATGAAAGCCTGGTGCTGCCGGTGTACACCGCATACATGCGGCTGGTTTCGACCTACGGCGAATCACCTGCGGAAGATGTGCTGTCAGCCGACGAGCTGGAGGTTTTCAGCCAATGGCAGGTGGCGGAGCTGGCGGCCGTGACGGCAGCCTTGGGGCCGAATCGTTATATGGGCGATGCCCAGTTCGAGATTCGTCCGGCCTAGCGGGAAGTCTTCTCAGGGCGAGCGGCTGAGCCGCGGCGAGGCCAGCGCCTGCAACTGGTCGGAAATCGCGGTGTCGACAGCAGCGAGCTGTTTCAGAAGCTGCGCTTTTTCGAGCGCGGCATGCAGTTGCCGCAAATCCTTGCTGCTGGTGGTGGCCTTGATCTGGGCCAATGCCGCCGAGGTGTTGCCGGTTTTGAGTACGGCCAGCATCTTTGTCACCCATTCGCTGGCGGCGGGTCGTTTCTGGTTCATGGGGCATTGTAGGGTTGCCCTGCAAAACAACAACGCTGCCATGGCCGGGCTTGACCTTGAGTGCACTCAAGGTTTTCCAATTCCTTCAAGCCCTCGCAAATTGCCGGGCCCCACACCCGGTGTGACGGGCATTCAAGGAGCTTCCTCATGAACACAGCATCCACTACGAACACCACCGACGCCAACAGGCAGCACATCCGCCAGGTCATGGCGGAACTGGACAAAGGCAATGGAACGGCTTTTGTCGACGCCATGGCCGATGATTTTTCATGGACCATCCCGGGCGATACACCGTGGTCGCGCACCTACAGCGGCAAGCAGGTGGTCATCAACGAACTGCTGCGGCCCCTGTACGCCCAGTTCGCCACGCCTTACATCAGCACCACGCGCCGCGTGATGGCCGACGGTGACATGGTCATCATCGAATTCGAAGGGCGGGTCACGACCAAGGCCGGCAAGGCCTACAACAACCGTTATTGCTATGTCTGCCGCATGGAGGACGGGAAGATGAAGGACTTGATGGAGTACCTCGACACCGCGCTGGTGAATTCGGCACTGGAAGCGCCTTCCTCGTCATCGTCCGCCGCGCTTGCCGCCTGAGCCCTGGTTTTATACAGTCAGGCATGGCTGAAAACTTCCTGATCGGGCAACTTGCCGCGCGCACCGGGCGCAGCGTGCACACCATACGCTGGTACGAGGCCCAGGGCCTGATTCCCGGTGTGGCACGCGACGCCGGGCGCCGCCGCGTCTACGGCGAGCTGCACATCAGCTGGCTGGACCTGATGGACAGGCTGCGGCGCACCGGCATGTCGATCGCCGAAATGCGTGAATACACGGCACTGGTCAAGCAGGGCAGCGGCACCCTCAGCAAACGGCAGGCGCTGCTGTCGGCGCACCGCGAGCAGGTCAAGGGCATGATTGCCGAATGGCAGCTCGCGCTCAGGCTGCTGGACAAAAAAATCGACTTCTACGACGAGTGGGTGGCCTCGGGCAAACGGCCGGCGGTGAAGGTGGCGAAAATTGCCGGGCCTGCGGTGCCGGCGCTCAAGTCCCGGCCCAAGGCAAAGCCGCGGTCCGTGACGGCTTAGTCGGCCGAGCGTCCAGCGCATCCAGCAGCAGGCGCAGGCCCGCCAGCGCCGATTCAGCGCTTTCCATCTGCGCCCGCACGATGGCGCCGTCCACGGCCAGCGCCGCCGCGCCGGCAAGGGCTTGCTGGCCCGGCCTGGCGGGCAACAGGCCGGCAATCACCTGCCGCATATCGTTTTTATGGTTTTGCACGATCGGCGCCACGCCGGGCAGGGCGCCGGCTTCGGCCATGGCGTTGATGAAGGCGCAGCCGCGAAACAGCGGGTCGGCAAACCATTCGGCCAGCGTGGGCAGCAGCGGCGCCAGGCCGCCGCCCGCCGTGGCGCCGTGCCGCCCCAGGGCATCGACAAACCAGGCCATCCAGCGTTCGTGGCGGTAATCCAGGAAGGTACGTATCAGCTCGTCCTTGCTGGGAAAGCAGCGGTAGAAGGTGAGCTTGGCCACGCCCGACTCGGCAATGATGCGGTCTATGCCGGTGGCGCGCAGGCCGTCTCGGTAGAACAGGTCGTGCGCGGTGAGCAGGATGCGGTCGCGCGGGGAGGGGGTGGAGACGTCCATGGCGCGATTGTAGACAAGTCTGTCTACCTGTGCCAGAATCGCAGCGAGTAGACAGGTCTGTCTACCAT
>NZ_JBFUBY010000438.1:0-3393 GCF_056405515.1 Polaromonas sp. P1_G2 | reverse complement strand
CACTGACACCCTTCGTTTTGGCCCCACGGTTTCGGCCGGCGACATAGCGGTCATACGTGACGGTTCCAGTCTCTACCTGGCGATAGACGGAACCAGCGACCGGATCACCCTGGCCAACTGGTTTGATGGCGACGCGTATAAGCTTGAGCGCGTTGAATTCGCCGACGGCACGGTGTGGAATACCGCAGACCTGGAGGCCATGGCCGGGCTCGCACTCATTGGCAGTGAAGAAGACGACTACCTGCAGGGGGCCAGCGGCAATGACATCTTGCAAGGCATGGAGGGCGACGACGAGCTTTATGGAAGCGGTGGCGATGACGTCTTGAATGGTGGGGCCGGCAACGACTATCTGAATGGCGGTGCGGGCAGTGATGTGTATCTGTTCGGCCGTGGCGCGAGGCATGATGAGATTGACGACTACAACCATGAAGAGGGCGATCTCGACACCATTCGCCTTGACGCCACCGTTGCTACCGAAGACATCCGGGTCACCCGCGATGACTACAACCTGTACCTGGCCATCGATGGCACGACCGATCGCATCAGCTTGAACAACTGGTTCAACGGCGATGAATTCAAAGCGAAACAGCTTGAATTTTCTGACGGCACGGTATGGGATGCGGCCATGCTGGAAAGCCTAATCACCGTAGCGCTCGGTACTGAAGACTACGATGTTCTGTACGGCACAGAAGGCGCCGAAGTGCTAAGCGGGCTGGGTGGTAACGACTACATCTACGGCAACGGCGGTAACGACACCCTCGACGGCGGAGCGGGAGTCGACTACCTTGATGGAGGCAACGGCAACGACACACTCTATGGAATGGAGGGGGTCGATTATCTGCACGGCGGCGCCGGCAATGACACGCTTGATGGCGGGTCAGGAGGTGATATCTATACATTCAGGCGAGGTGGTGGCATCGACACGATCAATGACACCGGCACGAGTGCTGAAGACAAAGATATTGTGAATTTTGACTGGACCGTTGCGGTCGAGGACGTCAAAGTAAGCCGCGATGAATTTAACCTCTATCTCAGCATAGACGGCACCACAAACCGCATCGAGATCACCAACTGGTTTGTCCCCGGCGCCAACACCATTGAGCAGGTTCAGTTTTATGACGGCACGTTCTGGAGCCGGGCCGACGTGGAGGCTAGGTTGCCCGTAGCTCTGATTGGCACGGAGGGCGGCGAAGAGCTGGTAGGCGGCGAAGGCGACGACTGGCTGCTAGGCTTGGGCGGCGAAGATGTCTTGATTGGTTTGGGTGGCGATGACACGCTGAACGGTGGCACTGGCAACGATGTGTACCTGTTCGCGCGAGGCGATGGTCAGGACGTGATTTATGACAGCGACGCGGCTGCAGGCAACACCGACGCCATCCGTTTCGATGCGACGGTCTTGGCCGGCGACATCAGGGTCACCCGCGACGATTTCAGTCTTTATCTGAGCATTGACGGAACCAGCGACCGAATTACGTTAAGCAACTGGTTTGGAGATATCGCGAGCAGGATCGAGCGGGTTGAGTTCGCCGATGGCACGGTCTGGCTCGCCGAAGCCCTGGAGGCGGCGGCTGAGTTTTTTCTGATGGGAAGTGAGTACGACGATTATCTGGAGGGGACCAGCGGCAGTGATACCTTGCAAGGCCTGGGTGGCAACGACACGCTCCTTGGCCGTGAAGGCGACGATGTGTACCTGTTCACGCGGGGCGATGGTCAGGACGTGATTTATGACAGCGACGCGGCTGCAGGCAATACCGACATCATCCGTTTCGGTGCGACGGTCTTGGCCGGCGATATTCGGGTGACGCGTGATTACTTCAATCTCTATCTGGGTATTGAGGGAACCAGTGACCGGATCACCGTGGCCAACTGGTTTGTGGACGACGCAAGCAGGATCGAAMGGGTTGAGTTTGCCGATGGCACGGCTTGGCTCGCCGAAGCCCTGGAGGCGGCGGCTGTGTTTATTCTGGTGGGCAGTGRGTACGACGAGTATCTGGAAGGGACCAGCGGCCGTGATGTGTTGCAAGGACTGGGGGGCAACGACATGCTCTTTGGCGGTGAGGGCGACGATGTGTACCTGTTCACGCGCGGAGATGGTCAGGACCTGATCATCGACAGCGACGCAGCTGCAGGCAATACCGACACCATCCGCTTCGGTGCGACGGTCTTGGATGGAATCCAGCCATGCTGGAAAGCCTGATTGCGGCTGTGCCGGCGTCTGAAGAGAGTGATGTTTTGTATGGCACCAGTGGAGCCGACACGCTCAACGCCTTGGGTGGTGACGACGAGGTTTATGGCAGCAGCGGCGATGACGTCTTGAATGGTGGGGCCGGCAACGATTATCTGAATGGCGGAACCGGCAACGACGTGTACCTGCTGGGCCGGGGCTTCGGCCGGGACTTCATTGAAGATAACGACGCGACCATTGGCAACCTCGACACTATCCGCTTTGACAGCACGGTCGAAGTAAGCGACATCACGGTCATGCGGGGTTACAGCAATCTGTACCTGTACATCAACGCCACCAGCGACAGGATCAGCATCGGCGACTGGTTTATGGGAAGTGATCCACTTTATGACGATGGCAGGATTGAACGGATTGAGTTCGATGACGGCACGGTGTGGACACCCGCCATTCTCCAGAGCCTGATCGTCATGGCTGAGGCAACGGAAGGCGATGATGATATCTACGGCACCGAGGGTGACGATGCGCTCAATGGCCTGGGCGGAGCGYATGACCAGTTGTGTGGTGCCGGCGGCAACGATACGCTGGATGGCGGCGCGGGAAGAGATTATCTGAATGGCGGCACCGGCAACGACGTGTATCTGCTGGGCCGAGGCTCTGGCCAGGACTTCATTGAAGATAACGACGCGACCATTGGCAGCCTCGACACCATCCGCTTTGACAGCACCGTGGCCGTTGAAGACATCATCGTCTCGCGGGATCTGAACGGCTTCCTGTCGTTGAGCATCAAGGGTACGGACGATCGGGCGCAAATCATCAACTGGTTCTACGACGATGCCTACAAAATTGAGCGTGTCGAGTTCCATGACGGCACGGTGTGGGACGCTGCAATGATCGACAGCTTGACTACATACTCCGGTACACAAGGCGACGAAGGCGTCTACGACAGCGAAGGCAATGACCTGATGCGAGGCTTCGGCGGCGATGACAACCTCTACGGCGGAGGCGGCGCGGACGTGCTCGAAGGCGGCGAGGGTGACGACAACCTCTACGACTTTGGAGACAACAACCTCTTCAACGGTGGAGCTGGTAACGACGCTCTGCAGAGCTTCGATGGGGGCGACTTCCTGATGGGCGGCGCCGGCAACGACTACCTCATCAATGGAGCAGGAGCGGACGTCATCGCCTTCAACACCGGCGACGGCGAGGAC
>NZ_JBFUBY010000437.1:0-2324 GCF_056405515.1 Polaromonas sp. P1_G2 | reverse complement strand
GGGCCTTAATAGAGCGTCGGTGTGGTGCGTAAGAAACGTTTGTATCTGGTTGTCGCCTTCCGCGCGAAAAACCGAGCAAGTGCAGTACAGCAGGCGCCCGCCGGGTTTGAGCAGCGGCCACAGCGTCTGGAGCAGCTTGGCCTGGATGGCGGCCAGCTGGGCGATGTCGGTGGGCCGGCGCAGCCAGCGCACGTCGGGGTGGCGCCGCACGATGCCGGAAGCGGTGCAGGGAGCGTCCAGCAGGATGCCGTCGTACTGCCGGCCATCCCACCAGCCGTCCGGCTCGCTGGCGTCGCCCACGCGAATCTGGGCCTGCAACCCCAGGCGTAGCAGGTTCTGTCCGACGCGCTCGCAACGACGCGCGTCAATGTCGAGCGCGGTCACTTCACAGTCGGCGATTTCCAGCAAGTGGGCGGTTTTGCCGCCCGGGGCGGCACAGGCGTCGAGGATGTTGAGCCGGGTGCCGCCCCCGTCCGGAGCGGCCAGTCCTTCCAGCAGCAAGGGCGCCGCCAGCTGCGCGGCGGCATCCTGCACCGAAAAATGCCCCTCGGCAAAGCCGGGCAGGCCGGTCACCGGGCGCGCGGCCGCCAGGATCACGCCATATTGCCCCACCGGGGCAGCGTCGATCTGCACCGCCGCCAGTGCCTGCAGGTAACCGGCCTGCGTCGTCTTGCGTTCGTTGACGCGCAGGATCAGCGGTGCGCGGCTGTTGTTGGCCTGCAGGACGGCCTGCCACTCCCCGGGATGGTCCTTGCGCACCCGGTCTATCCACCATTGCGGGTGGTTCCAGACGGCCTGGGGGCTTTTCTCAGTACGTGCCACCAGCTCGTCGCGTTCGCGCAGAAAACGGCGCAGGCAGCCGTTGATGAAACTGGCCTGGTGCTGCGTGGCGTCGCCGCGCTTGGCGGCCTCCACAGCCTGGTCTACAAGGGTATGGGCGGTGTAGGGCGCATCGTGCTCGGTCCAAATCAGAGCCAGGGCCACGCACAACAAGGCGTCGGCCTCGGGCGGCGGTGGGCGGCGGGCCAGTTGCTGGCGCAAGGCCTCGGCGCGGCCCAGCCAGCGCAGCGTGTGAAAGCCCAGCGACTGCACGCCGGGCCGCAGCGCGGCATCAACGTCTTCGAGCGCAGCGGTCATGGACTGGCCGTCGCGCACGGCCATCAGCAGGGAAGCAGCCCCTTGCAGCTGGCGCCACAAAGGGACTTGGGTCGGGTTGTCTTGCATCGATTCCGTGGGGCCGGCTTTTGGGAAGCCAGCCGTAAAACCGTTCAGGAGCGAACGGCGAATAGCTGTATTAGACCAGCCTCGCCGCTACCGGTCTGAGCCCCCGCCGGGACGTTCAGGCCAGGGTATCTGCCCAGATATTGCTGGCCCAATTCAATGCGTAGACGCCCTCCAGCTCGGTGGGGCCCGTGCTGACGCCCCCGGAGCCGGCGACGGCCTTGAAGGTTTTCTCGGCGGCCACGTATTCATGCACGCTGGCCACATGGATCACGTTCTTGTTGTCGACAAAGCTGTAGCAGGTGTTGGTCAGCATGGGAGCCGGATTGACGTCCCAGCCCGAAAGCTGCGCCACGATGGCGGCGGCCGCCACCTTGCCGTGGTTGTTGGCCATGTGCCCGCTCTTGGGCATGGCCGGCGCCACCTGAATGGAATCGCCGAGCACATGCACGTCTTTGGCGGCGGTGGATTCGAAGGTCAGGTAATTGACGCCGCACCAGCGATTGTTGGCCTGGTTGTTGAGGCCTGYCTGCATGGCGATGGTGCCGGCGCGCATCGCGGGGAGCACATTGAGCACGTTGGCCTTGACGTCGTCCTGCACATCGAACTTGATGATGCCGGTCTTCGCATCCACCGCCGTGGCCTTGTGCTGGCCGCGGTATTCGACGATGCCCTTGTACTGCTCGGCCCAGACCTTCTTGAACAGCGGCCCCTTGGAGGTGACGTCGGGGTTGGCATCCAGGATCAGCACCTTGCTGCGTGGCTTGGCCGCCTTGAAATAGCCGGCGATGACCGAGGCGCGCTCATAAGGGCCGGGCGGGCAGCGGTAAGGTGCCTCGGGGATCGTGATGGCGTAAACGCCGCCGTCGGGCATGGCCTCCAGCTGGCGGCGCAGCGCCACGGTTTCCGCACCGGCCTTCCAGGCCTGCAGCACCCGGCCGGAGGCGTTGGCCTCCTTGAGGCCATCAATGCTGCCGAACATCAGCTCCACGCCGGGCGAGACCACCAGCTTGTCGTAGGCAATGGTGGCGCCGCCGGCCAGCGTGACGGTTTTCTTCGCGGTGTCGATGGCGCTCGCGTAGTCCTTCACCACCGTGATGCCG
>NZ_JBFUBY010000436.1:0-2333 GCF_056405515.1 Polaromonas sp. P1_G2 | reverse complement strand
AAAATAGCCCGGCAGATTATGTGGCGGGATTTTTTCAATTGGAGTTGGCGGATAAGAACCCGACCATTGAAGTTGCGAAAAAACTATCGCGATAAAGATGAATGTCCCGAGCGCCTGCAAGACAGCTTCGAGACCTTTCTCAGCGGCAAGTAGGCTACGTCTTTGAGTCGGTCCATCTGGATAAGCTCTGGCGCGGTTGTACATCAGAGCGGTAAATGCAAGCATCAGGGCAATAGCAGCTCCCGCAAAAGCAGGCAACCCTTCAAGCTGCATGTTTCCTAAACGAAATGTCACATAGACATTCATCGCAGAGAACACGCCTATCTGAAACCATTCAGATAGATGTATTGCGAGGGACTTACGCTGGCGAGATCGTCCGGAGGTTCTTGAAAACATCTTTCCCCCTTTGAGCACCTATTCCCCGATAAGAGCGAGTTGCACAATATCCGCAATTGCCTTCCCCTCCTTCACCCCTAAGCACTGAATAGCCCAGACAGAGCACAGGGCTTGCCACAAATTATCGCCACCCAAAGTCAACTCGTTTGCCGCAATGGAAATCCAGTCGTGATGATCATCTGCTGTCATTGCACTTTGACAAGCATCAACAACTGCCGCATGTTGTCTGCCAACACGAGCAGCGACTCCATCCCATTGAATTTCCAGCAACGCCTCAAATACTACTCGTTCAGGTGCGTCTCCACCGGGTAGCAGGTTGCAGCCGTTCGCTGCCTCTTGATCACCATCGAGAAAGACACAAGTCGGCCGCGGGAATTTTTTGCCCGCCGCCATAAGACCCAACGACTGCCCAACAGAAGCGGCGCCGTAAGGGCTAATGAGCGAACGGTTGATTAGCGTGTCGCCATGGTTAACCAAAATCTCGGTCAGCATTGCCTTCGCTTCGCTATCTTCGACATAAATATCACATTCCGGATGTTGCTCTAAATCCATTTTTGTCATGCAGAAGGAGGGGCTCACGCCTTTGATTACCTCACGTCCGTTGGCTCCTTCCCAAATATACAAGCGAGCCTCTTCAGGCAATTCATCAAGAACATAGGGCGAATGTGTCGAAACAATTATCTGTATTTCTTTTAAACGGCAAATCTCCGCAAGATGCCTCATTAGCCGTCTTTGCGCTCTTGGATGAAGAGACGTTTCTATTTCATCAATCAGCACTAGCGAATGTTTTGGTATTTCATTCATCAACAATTCGCTGATTGTGGTTTCCCCGGCTCCGCTATGAAATCCTGAGTACCTCATGCCTGAATGAGACATGACGGGGACCATACGAATTTGGTCAATATCCGTTAGGGACATCTCTGCCACTTCGTACTTGCGACCCATAATGTTGGACAGATCGCCGAGTTGGTCATCAGAAAATTTTGTTGACGATTTCTCTTTTCTTGTCGATTGTGAAAGTTTTGAATAGCCAACCCGAGCAGCCACAGGTTGTATGCGTGACAGGTCAATGTTTTGAACATTCCTTTCGCGCCTATCCAGATTGCCGCGCCATCGGTTGGGAAATTTCCTAATGCTCCCATCTCTGAACTCTTGCCCTTCTTTGACCCACCAGCTTATCGATGCTTCTTGAATTCTTTCCCAGGCCGTATCGGGGAAGAACATATAAGCAAACAATTGTTTGGTTATGGTGTCGTTCGCCGGATTCTTATAAGTCGATGCAGCGGCTTGCAAGATCGTACTTTTACCGGCGCCGTTTTCCCCCACCAATGCCACGATTGGAAATGGGAAGTCAATTCGTTGGCCCGTCCAGCCGCGAAGGCCGCGTATTTCAAGCGAGTTGAGGTGCTTTGGCCAGCTTGTACCCGTCTTCCACTTCTTGTCGAGCAGTCGGAATTCTTTGCTGAGTGCCATGCGCGCTCCAAAATCCCCATTATGCTGAGCTTTCGCGGCACCATCGCGGTTCCGCTGCCGCCGAATTGCGGCAGACAAGCCGACAACCCAGCGAGCTACGTGTTGCGCGATGGACGAATTTTGGCAAGAGTCGCAGTGAGTTGAGCATTCTGCTCAGGCGTCAGCGGCACACACCACCATAGCTGCACTTTTCCGCCCCCATCCCATCCCGCGATCTTTATCCCGCCGTCAATAAGCTTAATACTGGCACCTTCGATAAAGCCTTTTTCCTGCCCGGTCACCACGTCAACAATTTGTGCACGATGGGTTGGCTCTCCCAGTGGATGCGGTTTGTAGCTCAGATGCGCGACCTGTCCAGTCGCGCGGATCGCCTCCGGTGACAGCTTTTCGCCCTTCTGGCGCATGCGATAGATGGTGCAAAACACTGTATAAGCATACAGTGTTTAAGCAGTACTATTCAAGTA
>NZ_JBFUBY010000435.1:0-2359 GCF_056405515.1 Polaromonas sp. P1_G2 | reverse complement strand
CGCATAGGCCGGCCTTCCCTAAGACAATATCCCCATGCAAACCCGAAATTTCGACCTGATCGCCTTTGACTGGGATGGCACGCTGTTTGATTCGACCAGCATCATCGTGCGCTGCATCCAGGCCGCGGTGCGCGACGTGGGCGGCACGGTGCCGACCGACAAGGAGGCCGGTTACGTCATAGGCCTGGGCCTGATGCAGGCCCTGGCCCATGCCGCGCCCGATGTGCCGCCAGAAAAATACCCGCAGCTCGGCGAGCGTTACCGCCACCACTACGCCGCGCACTACGACGACCTGAGCCTGTTTGCCGGCGTGTTGCCCCTGCTCGACGCGCTGAAGGCGCGCGGCCACCTGCTCGCGGTGGCCACCGGCAAGTCGCGCCGCGGCCTCGACGAGGTGCTGCGCACGGTGGAACTCAAGGGCATGTTCGACGGTTCGCGCACCGCCGACGAGACGGCCGGCAAACCCGACCCGCTGATGCTGCACGAGCTGATGGCGGAATTCGGCGTGATGCCCGAGCGCGTTCTGATGGTGGGCGACACCACCCACGACCTGCAGATGGCGCTCAATGCCGGCTGCCCCAGCGTGGGCGTGAGCTACGGCGCGCATGAGCCCGACACCTTCGCGGTGCTGGCGCCGCGCCATGTGGCGCATTCGGTGCCGGAATTGCACGACTGGTTGCTGGTCCATGGTTGATCTCGGGCGTTAAGGCCATGGACGAACGGCTAGCCCTGTGCAACAGCCGGGACCTGCTCGAAGGCGGGCTGGCGGTGCCCTTCGATGTGGTCTACGCGGGGCAGACCTGCCGCGCCTTCGCCGTGCGTTTTGAAGGCGTGGTCCATGCCTACCTCAATCGCTGCAGCCACGTCGCGATGGAGCTGGACTGGCAGCCCAACCGTGTGTTCGACGACCAGGGCCAGTGGCTGCTGTGCGCCAGCCACGGCGCCGCCTACCGTCCCGACACCGGCCAATGTGCGGGCGGGCCCTGCCAGGGCGGCCTGATCAAAATCCAGCTTTCCGAGGCGAAGGGGATTGTTTATTGGCATTCTGCTTACAACCTTAAACCGCTACAGTTCTAATACCTCTCTAAACTAACGCCCATGAACGACCCCCATCGCCCCGACCCTCCCATGGACTCTGATTCGCTGCGCGAGTCGGATTTCCGGCCCAACCAGCCGGAGTCCGTTCCGCCTTACGCCCAAGCCAAAAAATCCGCCGCCGACCCTTCCGCCACTCCCGGCTGGGAGCGCGCCACACTGGAAAAACTGGCCTTCGCCGCCCTCAACGAACAAAAGGCCACACGCCGCTGGAAGACTTTTGTGCGCCTGGCCTGGCTGGCCTTTTTTGTCGCGCTGGTCTGGATGGCGCTGCACCGCGGCACGCCCGCCAGCGACGCGACGGTTCCGCACACGGCCGTGGTGGAAATCAAGGGCGAGATCGCCGCGGGCGCCGACGCCAGCGCTGAATTTGTCAATGCGGCCTTGCGCGCGGCCTTTGAAGACGAAGGCGCCAAGGCCGTCGTGCTGCTGATCAATTCCCCCGGCGGCAGCCCCGTGCAGGCCGGCATGATGAACGACGAGATCCTGCGCTTGAAGGCCAAGCACAAGAAGCCGGTCTACGCCGTGGTCGAAGAGACCTGCGCGTCCGCCGCTTACTACATCGCCGTCTCGGCTGACAAGATCTACGTCGACAAGGCCAGCATTGTGGGCAGCATAGGCGTGCTGATGGACGGCTTCGGTTTCACCGGCCTGATGGACAAGCTGGGTGTGGAGCGCCGCCTGCTGACCGCCGGTGAGAACAAGGGCTTCCTGGACCCCTTCAGCCCGCAAAATGAAAAGCAGCGCGTGTTTGCCCAAGCCATGCTGGACCAGATCCACCAGCAGTTCATCGCGGTAGTGAAAGCCGGCCGCGGCAAGCGCCTGAAAGAAACGCCTGAGATGTTCAGCGGCCTGTTTTGGAGCGGCCAGCAGGCCGTGGAGCTGGGCCTGGCCGACCAGCTCGGCAACCTCGACTACGTCGCGCGCGAAGTGGTCAAGACCGACGAAATCATCGACTACACGCGCCGCGACAACGTGGCCGAGCGCCTGGCCAAGAAGTTCGGCGCCGCCATGGGCGAGGGTGCGATGAAGGCCTTCAAGGCGATTCCCGCGCTGCGCTGAGCCATCGAAACCCCGTTTAAAAGCCCGCACCATGCGGGCTTTTTTATTGGTGTGGGGCTTTTTTTAACGGCCTATGCCGAACACGGTCGGCAAGTCCAGCGGCGCCTGCGGCTTGTCGCGCTTCCAGGTGCTGACCTGCGCGCTGCGCGACCAGCCGGCGCCCAGGGTCAGGCCGCAGCTCAATGCCAGCCGGGTGTTGCCC
>NZ_JBFUBY010000434.1:0-2362 GCF_056405515.1 Polaromonas sp. P1_G2 | reverse complement strand
GCGGTCGCGCCGGCGCCGCAGGCACGCCGACCYGCTTGCCGGACACCGGAAAAGGCCAAGGATGGCGGGACTTGGCCGGTTCGGCCGCCGGTTCGGCCGCCGCTTCGCGCGCCGGACGCAAGCCGCGGCTGTCCTGTGCTTCTTCGCGTGGAAAACTGTCTAGAAACATCTTGCTGCCCATTGGGCCCGGAGTGGATGAATTTCGACTTTAGGGGGCGGCGGGGGTAACAAGTCGTCAGCGGGAGAGGAATTCCGTGTAGGACAAGCTCGATTCGGCTGGCACCAGCCCCTCGTTTTCGCGGCGCACATTTCCAACGCAATCCGCCGCCTCCGCAGCTAGGCCTCCAGGCGCACAACGACCTTGCCTGAGTGCCGGCCCTGCAGCAGGTCCGACAGGGCAGCAGGCGCTTCCAGCAGGCCATCGACAACATGCTCCACCGCCTTGACCTGTCCACTGCCAACCCATTCGCCCATTTCGCGGCGGAACACGTCAAAGCGTGCGCCATAGTGGTCAAGGATGATGAAGCCCTGCACCCGCACCCGCTTCTGCAGGATGGCGGCCAGGAACTGCGGCAGCTGGTTGGCGCCGGGTGAGCTGGCCGAGTCGTTGTAATGCGCGACAAAGCCGCACACCGGCATGCGTGCGCCGATATTGAGCAGGGGAAGGACTGCCGACAACACCTCACCGCCGACGTTCTCAAAATACACGTCAATGCCCGCCGGGCATGCGGCGGCAAGCTGTCCCGCAAATAAGGACCCGTGCCTGTCGACGCAGGCATCAAAGCCCAGGTCGTCGACGGCCTGCCGGCACTTGTCGTCACCGCCGGCGATGCCGACGACGCGAGCGCCCTTGAGTTTCGCGATCTGGCCGACCATGGCGCCCACCGCGCCGGTGGCCGCCGCGACAACCACGGTTTCGCCGGCCCTGGGCTGGCCGATGTCGAGCAGGCCGACATGGGCCGTGAAGCCCGGCATTCCGAGTGCGCCCAGCGCCAGGGAGGGACGGGCCATCTCACCGATCGCCTGCAGGTCGCCCCCATCGCTGACGGAATAGTCCTGCCAGCCGGCGTTGGCGAGCACGAGATCCCCCGCGCGGTACTGGGGATGCCTGGACGCCACGACGCGGCTGACGGTGCCGCCCGGCATGGTGCCGCCAAGCGGAACGGGAGGCGCGTATCCGGGCCCGATGCTGTCCATCAGGTTGCGCATGTACGGGTCCAGCGAAAGGAACTGTGTTCGCAACAGCACCTGGCCTTCGCCCGGGCGCGGCACTGGCTCAGTCACGAGATGGAAGTCGGACGCAACAGGCAGGCCGCGCGGGTGCGCCGCCAATGTGATGCGCCGATTGGTGCCGGAATCTGGTTTTGGCTGGGTCACGTTCGCCTCCGTGATTCAGCCGCGGCCGGATCCGGGGCCGCGTCGCCATGCCAGCAGGCCGCCCAGCACCACCGCCACCATGGCGAATGCGGGGGCTCCCAGCGCGCCTGTCCGGTCAACGATGAGGCCGCCTGCGATGGCGCCCGTGGCAATGGCGATCTGGAAGGCCGCCACCAGCAGGCCGCCGGCGGCCTCCGCCTGGTCGGGTGCGGCACGCACGATCCAGGTCTGGAAGCCGACCGGGAATGCGCCGAACGCGAAGCCCCACAGCGCCACGGCCACGGCGGTGACCACGGTAGAGCTGCCGCCGATGAGCAGCGCAGCCGCCAGCAGGGCTATCAACCCGCTGCCGGCGACGATCGCGTAGCGTTCGCTGCGCCCCGCCAGCCAGCCCCCCGCAAAGTTGCCGAAGAAGCCGCCGATGCCGTAGCCCAGCAGCACGGCGGAAATCGCCGCCACCGACAACTTCGTCACGTCTTCCAGCACGGGCCGGATGTAGGTGAAGCCCGCGAAGTGGCCGGATATCACCAGCAGCACCGCCAGCAGCGCAATGCGCACCGGCCCCCGCGTAAGCAGGTCGCGCAGGCCCTTCAAACTGGCCTTGTCGCGTGGCGGCAGCGCCGGCAACGCGGCCAGCTGCACAAGGAAAGCCAGCACGCCGACGACGCCTGCCGCGACAAAAGCGCTGCGCCATCCCCACAAACTGCCCATCCAGGCGCCGACCGGCGCCGCGCAGACGGTGGCAATGGAGACACCAGTCAACACCAGCGACATGGCGCGCGGGAAAAGCCGCTCCGGCACCAGGCGCATGGCCAGCGCCGCCGCCATCGACCAGAACCCGCCGAGCGCGATGCCGAGCACCACGCGCGCGAACAGCAGCACCGCGAGCGAGCCGGCCGTCGCCGCCAGCAGGTTGGACACCAGCAGAAGGGCAGTGAGCGTCAGCAGCACCCGCTTGCGGTCGAAGTGCGCCGTCAACAGCGGG
>NZ_JBFUBY010000433.1:0-3703 GCF_056405515.1 Polaromonas sp. P1_G2 | reverse complement strand
GGTCTTGACCTTGGCGGTGGAGGCCATGATGGCGTTCATGCGCTTGAGCGGATGTGCCAGGTGCGTGCCGAGTTCAACCAGGCTCATGCTGACCTGGTTGCCCAGGTTGCTGGCATCGGTGGCGCCGGCTTCGCGCAGCGACACCGGCATGGCGGCCACCAGCGATTTTTTCGGCAGGCTGTGGTGCTGCGTGAGGTAGTTGCGCAGCGCGGTCGAGCAGATCCACAGCACCATGTCGTTGAACGAGCCGCCCACCGCCTTGCCCATGGCCTTGGTCTCGCCCAGCGGGATGGTGGCGGTGACGAACACGCGGCCGGTGCCTATGCCCGCGTTGAAGGGCGTGGGCGGCGCCAGTTTCATGGGCATCTTGGGCTTGACGCCTGTGGCCGAGCTGCCCATGGACTGTTTGGCCAGCGTGCTGCCGAAGGTGCTGGCCGCGGCGGGCAGCGACTTGGCGACCTTGGCCAGCTGGCCCAGCGAGCTGGAAAACACCGAGCCGATCATCTTGCCCAGCTTGAGGTCGGACTCCAGCTTGCGGCGCCGTTCAGGGTCGGGGGGCGCCACCTCGCGCGGCGTCGGGCTCAGGTCCAGCATGGCATTGGCCAGCATGACGCCGCCCTTGCCGTCGAGCGCGGCATGGTGGATCTTGGAGAAAAAGCCCGCCACGATGCCGCCGCCCTGGGATTCGGGCAACTGGATGCGGTCGAAGATATAGAACTCCCAAAGCGGGTAGTCTCGGTCTATGACCTCGCCATGCAACTGGGCGCAGAGCTTGTGCACCTCGGCCAGCGTCATGGGGGCCGCGCCTTTTTTGGTGGAGTCGGCCCGGCGGATGTGGAAATCGATGTCGACCGAATCGGCCTCCACCCAGAGCGGGTGGCCCAGGTCCAGTGGCATGAACACCAGCTTGCGGCTGAACACCGGCGCCAGGTGCATGCGTTTGCCGATGTGGGTTTTGACGGCCTTGTGGAAGCTGCCTTTGAAGCCCGCCGGCAATTCGCACAGATTGAGCGAGCCCACATGCATGGGCATTTCAGGGGTTTCGAGGTAGAGAAAGGTCGCGTCCAGGCCGGTCAGGGATTTCATGGTTATTGTCTCCGTGGGGAGACCTTAACCGAGCGGGCGTGGGCGCGGCACTAGGGTTTGCCGTAGCTGAGCGTGTCGCGCCGGGCTCAGCGTACGACTGTGATTGCGTTCAAGCTTCGCAGTCGCCCAGCATGCCTTGCTCATCGTCATTGAGCCCGGCGACAGGCGTTGCCTTGGCCAGCGCCATCCAGACACCCAGCGGCAAGGACTGCCGCGCACGCCGCGGCGCCGCGCGAACGACGGCCAGGCGATGGACGTACTCCTGCACCGTGGTGTTGCGGATGGAAAACACGTCGGGCCTGACGATGCCCCAGCGCGCCTTGCCGCCTTCGGTGTCCGGCGGCAGTTGCGCTCGCAAGCCCAGGCCGCGCCAGGCGATGCGGCCGGCGCGCACCATTTCACACGCCACCTGCTCGACCAGTGCTTCATGCTTGGACAGGGCCGAGCGGTTGCGCAGCAGCGTGGCCGCCAGGTAGGCAATGCCCGCATCGGTGACGCGCAAGGTCTCATGGCCCGCGGGGCCGGCCACGCGCTGCAGCATGCCGGTGGCGAGCAGTTCGATTTCCAGCAGGTCCTGGCAGGGCCAGCCTGCGGAGCGATAGACCTCGCGCAGGCGGCGAGCGTGGGGGCGGCCCAGCGGCGGCGGGTTTTCGAGGGCGCTGTCGTTGGCGGCGGGCGCCGTGCCTGCCGGGGCGCTGGAAAGCGGGATGGCGGCGCTGCTCATGGTACGGAGGGCGGCATGGTGGGATTTCAGAGCGGAAGAATCTCGAAGCGCGCGTTGTCCAGGTTGTCACCCAGCGGCCTCATGGCGGCCAGGATCGCGTCGGTCTCGGCGTTCTGCCACAGCGCGATGACCTGCTCTTCCGCCTCGGAGGCTCCTTCCAGCGGCAGGCCTTCACTCAGGGTCTGCGCCAGCATGTAGGCCTGCAGCGAAGGCAGCACGTATTCCGGCCCGCCCACGGCGAATTCAAGCGCCATGCGAAAGCGCAGTTCGGCGGCGGCACGCTGTTCGGCGCTGAGGGTGGGGCACTCGACCAGGTTGACCTTGTACTGGCTCTGGAATGTGGGATTTGTGTTGCTCATGCGAAGCTCCTTTTGGGAGGATTTATAGCACCGCTTGCCCGAAGGACGTCCACACGGGAAAAAGACCCTGCGGCGCTGGCAACCGGAGTATCTTTTCATGCTGGAGCGGCCGGTGCTGCGCGCCTGAAGGGGTTGCGCCGTTCCAGGTCGTCCATATAACTTTCAATGCCGGCGCCCTCGCGCTCCAGGAAGCGCTCGACCGCGTCGGCGAACGAGGGATGGGCCAGCCAGTGGGCGCTGGTGGTCTTGACGGGCAACAGGGCGCGGGCCATTTTGTGCTCGCCCTGCGCACCGCCTTCAAAGCGCTGGTAGCCATGCGTGATGCACCATTCCAGCGGCTGGTAATAGCAGGCTTCGAAGTGCAGGCAGTCGACGCGGGCCAGGGCGCCCCAGTAGCGGCCGTAGGCGGTCAGCGGAGGATTGGCTGTGTCCGATGCGCCAGCCGGTGATGCGCTGACGGCGATCAGGCTGGCCGCGATGGGCCGGGGTTTGCCGCCGTCGGCCATGTGTTCGGCGATGAACAGCAGCCAGTTCTCAGGCATGGTGTCCTGCATGCGCTGGAAGAAATCACGGCTGAGGTAGGGCGCGTTGCCGTGCTCGTAATAGGTGCGTTCGTAGCAGCGGTAGAAAAAATCCCAGTCGGCCTGACTGATGTCCTTGCCCAGCGACCAGCGGAAGGTGATGCCGGCATCGTGAACCTTGCGGCGTTCCTGGCGGATTTTCTTGCGCTTTTCCTGGTTGAGTGAGGTCAGGAAATCGTCGAAATCGCGATAGTCGCTGTTTTTCCAGTGGAATTGCACTGTGTGGCGCAGCATCAGGCCGGCGTCCTGGCAAGCGGCCACGTCCTCATCGGCGGTAAAGAGCAGGTGCAGCGACGACAGGTTTTCGTCTCCGCACCAGGCGACCAGTGCCTTGACCAGCAGCGCGCGTTCAGCGGCGTTGCGCGCCAGCAGTCGGGCGCCGGGGACGGGCGTGAAGGGTACGGCGGCCACGGCCTTGGGGTAGTAGTCCAGGCCGTGCTGCTGGTAGGCATTGGCCCAGGCCCAGTCGAACACGTATTCACCGTAGGAGTGGGCCTTGAGGTAAAGCGGGCAGGCGCCGGCCAGCGAGTTGCCCTGCCAGAGGGTGACGAAGCAGGGCGTCCAGCCGGTGTCGGGGCTGGCGCTGCCGCTTTCGTGCAGTGCCGCCAGGTATTCGTGGCGCATGAAGGGGTTGGCGGCCTCGCCCGGGCTTTGCGCCGCCAGCAGGGCGTTCCACTCGGATGCATTGACCTTCAGCGGCGAATCCAGCACGCGGATGACATAATCGTTTGAGTCGTTTTTCACGTGTTTTTCGGGGTTTTACTTCTACATGCCACTCAAAATCTGCGTTGCCCAGCTGAACTATTGCGTGGGAGACATGCCGGGCAATGCGCAAAAGATCATCGAGGCGGCTCGCGCCGCCTACCAGGACGGTGTGCGGCTGGTGCTAACGCCCGAGCTGGCGATTTGCGGCTACGCGGCCGAAGACCTGTTTTTGCGCCCCTCTTTCATCC
>NZ_JBFUBY010000432.1:0-2379 GCF_056405515.1 Polaromonas sp. P1_G2 | reverse complement strand
CTTAAATAGATAGCATTAACCGGCAAGAGGCGACACGCCGGCTTTGGCCCTCTATCGGGCTACTCCGTTACAAGTTGTTGCGGTGCAACAAAATCGGCTTTAGTTGGATTTAGGCATGTCCGCCCACTTGCAAGCCCGGCACCTGGGCGCAAAATAGCACTCCCAAAGGTAACCATTCCCGCCGCTTTGGACCCGCTCGAACGGGCCAGGCGCAAAGACGGGAAGTTTTTGTGTCCAGTAAAAAATCATCCCTCGCGGCGCTCACCCTGGGCGCCATCGGTGTCGTCTACGGCGACATCGGAACCAGCGTCCTGTATGCCGTCAAGGAAGTTTTCGGTTCCGGGCACGTCCCCTTCACCCCCGACAACGTCTACGGCATCCTGTCCATCTTCTTCTGGACGCTGACCGTCATCGTTTCCATCAAGTACGTGGCGCTGGTGCTGCGTGCCGACAACAACGGCGAAGGCGGCCTGATCGCCATGCTGGCGCTGGCGTCCACCGCGGTGAAAGACAAGCCCCAGCTGCGCAAGACCTTGCTGATCGTCGGCATCTTCGGCACCTCGCTGTTTTACGGAGACGGCGTCATCACACCGGCGATTTCAGTGCTGTCGGCCGTCGAAGGCCTGGAAGTCGTCTCACCGGCCTTCAAGCAGGGCGTGATTCCGATCACCCTGATCATCCTGTTCGCCCTCTTCGCGGTGCAAAAACACGGCACGGCCGGCATTGGCAAATTTTTCGGGCCCATCACACTGGTCTGGTTCGGCGTGCTGGCGCTGCTGGGCATTTCCCAGATCGCGACCAATCCCCATATCCTGGTGGCGCTCAGCCCACATTACGCACTGATGTTCATGTGGGCCAACCCSGGCACCACCTTCATCATCCTGGGGGCCGTGGTGCTGTGCGTGACCGGCGCCGAGGCGCTGTACGCCGACCTCGGCCACTTCGGCAAGAAGCCGATACGCCTGGCCTGGTTCTCGGTGGTCATGCCCTCGCTGGTGCTCAACTACTTCGGCCAGGGCGCCCTGCTGATCAGCAACCCCGCCGCCGTGAAGAACCCCTTCTTCCTGATGGCGCCCGAGTGGGCATTGCTGCCGCTGGTGGGCCTGGCTACCATGGCCACGGTGATCGCCTCCCAGGCCCTGATCACCGGCGCCTTCAGCGTGACCAAACAAGCCATCCAGATGGGCTATTTGCCGCGCCTGAACATCCAGCACACCAGCGTGCGCGACACCGGCCAGATCTACATGCCTTTCGTCAATTGGGGCCTGTTCATCACCATCGTGCTCGCGGTGGTGATGTTCCGCTCGTCCAGCAACCTGGCGGCCGCCTACGGCATCGCGGTCTGCACCGACATGCTGATCACCACCATCCTGACCTTCTACGTGATCCGTTACGGCTGGAAGTACCCGCTGAGCCTGTGCATCGCGGCCACCGGTGTTTTCTTTGTCGTCGACTTCGCCTTCTTCGCCTCCAACCTCATGAAGCTGTTCGCCGGCGGCTGGTTCCCGCTGGTGATCGGCGGCGCGGTCTTCACGCTGATGATCACCTGGAAGGAAGGCCGCCACCTGCTCAACGAAAAGCTGCGCGCCGACGCGATTGACCTGCCCAGCTTCCTGGACGCCGTTTTTGTCAGCCCGCCGGCCCGTGTCGAAGGCACGGCCGTGTTCCTGACCGCCGAACCCGGYAGCGTGCCCAACGCGCTGCTGCACAACCTCAAGCACAACAAGGTGCTGCACGAGCAGAACCTGTTYGTGACCGTGCGCAACCACGAGATCCCCTGGATAGGCATGAACAAGCGCCTGGAGATCCACGCGCTCGGGCATGACTGCTGGCAGGTCAATGTGCACTACGGTTTCAAGAACGACCTGGACCTGCCCAAGGCCCTGCAGCAGATCAAGGGCCGGGGCTGCGAGCTGGAGTCCATGACCACCAGCTACTTCCTTTCGCGCGACACGGTGATCCCGACGATCGGCAGCGGCATGGCGCCTTGGCGTGAGAAGCTGTTTGCGCAGATGCATCACAACGCAAGTGGAGCTGCGGATTTTTTGAATTTGCCTAATAACTCTGTTGTGGAGTTGGGTAGCAAAATTGAGATTTGAGTTTTTGCCTCTTGCGTGGGGCTCTGCCTGATCGATTGTTGTTGTTCTCTTCTTAGTTCTGCCGGCCGGGGGTAGCCCGGCGGCTACTCACTTTTCTTTTGCTTCGCCAAAAGAAAAGTAAGCAAAAGAAAAGGCGACCCTGGTTGCTGCGTCCCTTCGCTGCGCTACGGGCAACCTGCGGTGCTCGGCTCAGGCGGGGTCTCGCTAAACTCGCCTTCGGCTCAGACAACGCGATCCCTGATCCGCCTGAACCTCCGCTCCTCGGCGCATCCACAAGGGG
>NZ_JBFUBY010000431.1:0-2385 GCF_056405515.1 Polaromonas sp. P1_G2 | reverse complement strand
TCCCCCGCCACTCCCCTTCCCCACCGAAAAGTTCTGCGCTCCTGGCTTCTCCCCATCTCGGCCAAAAACACCGGCATCGCCCTGGCGCTGACCCTGATGGATTTCGTCCTGTTCGCCGCCTGCATGGCCGGGGCGGTGCTCGCGCGCCATCCCGCCGTGCAAATACTCATGTCCCTGCTGGCCGGCTTCATGATCGCCAGGCTGTTCATCCTGGGCCACGATGCCTGCCACCAGAGCTTCACACCGCACCGCAGGCTCAACCGCTGGCTGGGCCGCGTGCTGTTCCTGCCCTCCCTCACGCCCTACAGCCTGTGGGATGTCGGGCACAACATCGTGCACCACGGCTACACCAACCTCAGCGGCTTTGATTTCGTCTGGCAGCCTTCGACCCTGCAGGCCTACCAGTGCATGCCCGCCTGGCGGCAATGGCTGGAGCGCGCCTACCGCAGCGGCTGGGCACCCTGGCTGTATTACCTTCTGGAAATCTGGTGGAAGCGGCTGTATTTCCCGTCCAAAGCCGTGATGCCCACGCGGCGCGGCATCTTTGTGGCCGATAGCCTGCTGGTCAGCGCGGCCGCCGCGGCCTGGATTGCCGGCCTTCTTGCCATGGCATCGGCGACCGGCCAATCGGCGGCCTGGCTTCTGGCCGTCGGATTTTTCCTGCCGCTGCTGGTGTGGAACGCGCTCATGGGTTTTGTGGTCTATGTGCACCACACGCACACCAGCATCGCCTGGTACGACAACAAGAAAAACTGGTCCGACGCCAACCCCTTTGTCTCCACCACCGTGCACCTGAGCTTCAACACGTTTTTCGGCGCGGCGCTGCACCACATCATGGAGCACACCGCCCATCACGTGGACATGGGCGTGCCGCTGTACCGCCTCAAGCAGGCCCAGGCCATGCTGGAAGCCAGGCTGCCCGGCCACATCGTGGTGCAGCCTTTTTCCTGGCGCTGGTATTTCGACACGGCGCGCCGCTGCAAGCTCTATGACTTCGAGCGGCGGCAGTGGACGGATTTTTCCGGCAGGCCGACTTCAGAAGAAATGGCCGGCGCCTTGCCCGCGTCTCAGTGAACCCGGGTATCGAAGACGCGCTTGAGCGCCGCGTGGTCGACGATGCGGATATGGCGTTTGTCGACTTCGAGGATGCCCTGTTGCTGGAACGCGGAAAACGTGCGGCTCACGGTTTCCAGCTTCATGCCCAGGTAGCTGCCGATCTCGGCGCGCGACATGCGCAGGTGGAACTCGCCGGCCGAATAGCCGYGCAGCTTGAGCCGCTGCGATAGGTTGAGCAGGAAGGCGGCCAGGCGCTCCTCGGCATTCATGCTGCCCAGCAACATCATCAGGCTGTGTTCCCTGACAATCTCCCGGCTCATCAGGCGGCTCACGGCCTGCTGCAGGTCGGCGCTGCTCGCAGCCAGGCCGCTGATCTGGTCGTAGGGAATGGCGCAGACCTCGGTGTCTTCGAGCGCCGTCGAGTTGCTGGCATAGGCGCCGTTGGCGATGCCGTCCAGGCCCATCAGCTCACCGGCCATCTGGAAGCCGCTGACCTGCTCGCGCCCGTCGGCCAGCGTCAGGCTGGATTTGAAGGTGCCCATGCGTACCGCGTAGATGTTGCGAAAGGGCTGGCCCTCGTGGTAGAGCGCCTGGCCCGCCTTGACCTTGCTGCGGTTGAAACCGAGCCCGTCCAGCCCGTTCACGTCGGCGGGCGTCATGCCGCAGGGCAGGCAGATATCGCGCAGGTTGCAGTCCGAGCAGCGTGTCGTCAGCGGCGGGATGGCGGCGGCGGGTGAATGGGCGGCGGATGAACAGGCTGGGGTCATGACGGCTCCTTTGGAATCAAACGTGAGAAACGGGTTGGACTACAGACCGGGGCTGCGCAAGCCCGGCCACGGCGTTGCCGAGCCGGTAGAACTCGGCGTGTTTGTCGAGAAAGCAGGCGGCGCCCGCGGCCAGGTAGCGCGCGCGGTAGGCCGGCTCGGCGTGATTGCTGAGGATGATGAAAGGGATGTGCGGCGCGGCCTTACGGACGGCCTGCAACACCTGCATGCCTGTGCCCTTTTCGAACTGCACGTCGAGCACCACGGCGTCGGGTTGCGTCGCCAGGATGCCCGGGACCGCCGACTCCGGCGTATCGGCCTGCCCTGCGATTTCCATGCCCTGGTTGAGCAGCATCGCGGCCACCCGGCTGCGGCTCAGCGCGGAGTCGTCGGCCAGAAAAACCCGGGTGGGTGAGGCGGTGTGCTGCATGCCCCTACTGTCGCGCAGGCGGCGCGCCCGGGACATCGGCTTTTGCTGAAAGGCCGGCTCGGAGATGGCTGGTTTGCCGCGGCCGGCGATCTTAGCCCGGCTCGGAATTTTCCTAGGAGCCCGGACGCCTAGTGG
>NZ_JBFUBY010000430.1:0-3524 GCF_056405515.1 Polaromonas sp. P1_G2 | reverse complement strand
CCCTGGAAGGACGCGATCAGCTTCTACGTGGACCTGATGAAAGCCTACGGCCCGCCCGGCGCCTCGGCCAACAGCTTCAACGAAAACCTCGCGCTCTTCAATGAAGGCAAGTGCGGCATGTGGGTGGACGCCACCATCGCCGCCTCGTTCATCAGCGATCCGAAGCAGTCGAAGGTGGCCGACAAGGTAGCCTTTGCGCAGGCGCCTGTTGCCGTCACGCCCAAGGGCGCCAACTGGCTGTGGACCTGGAACCTGGCCATCCCGGCCAGCTCGACCAAGGGCGCGGCCGCCCAGACCTTCGTGAAATGGGCCACTTCCAGGGAATACATCAACCTGGTCGCCAAGGAACACGGCTGGGGCGCGGTGCCCACCGGCACGCGCAAGTCGACTTACGCAAACCCCGAGTTCCAGAAGGTCGCAAAGTTCGCCGCGGCCGAGAAAAAAGCCATCGACAGCGCCAACCTCAGCGACAGCACGCTACCCAAGTCGCCGTACGTCGGGGTGCAGTACGCGGCCATTCCCGAGTTCCAGGCCATCGGCGTGGCGGTGGGCCAGCAGATGAGCGCTGCCCTGTCGGGCAAGGTCACGGTGGACCAGGCCCTGAAGACATCGCAGACGGCCGCCGAGCGCGAGATGAAAAAAGCCGGGTATTACAAGTAATCGCAAGTAATCCCCCAGGCTGCCCACACTTCGCCCCGGGATTCACCACATGAACCGCCTCCTGCCTCGCGCACTCATGGCACCCGCAGTGCTCACGCTCTTCCTCTGGATGATCGTGCCGCTSGYGATGACCCTGTATTTCTCGTTCGTGAGCTACAACCTCATGCAACCCGGCGACCATCCGTTCGCGGGCATCGAGAACTTCCAGTACTTCATCACCGATCCGGACTTCTGGCCCGCGACCTGGAACACGCTGATGCTGATCGGCAGTGTGATTGTCATCACGGTGGTGTTCGGCGTGCTGCTCGCCTTGCTGGTGAACGAGCCATTTCCGGGGCGGGGCGTCGTGCGGGTGCTGCTTATTTCACCGTTCTTCGTCATGCCCGCGGTGAACGCGCTGCTGTGGAAGCACATGATGATGAATCCGATCTACGGCGTGCTGGCCGACCTGTGGCGCTTTTTCGGCGCGCAGCCGGTCGACTGGCTCACCGATGTGCCGCTGTTGTCGGTGATCATCATGGTGGCCTGGCAGTGGCTGCCTTTCGCCTGCCTGATCTTCATTACCTCGCTGCAGTCGCTGGACCGCGAGCAGATGGAGGCGGCGCGCATGGACGGCGCGAGTTCGTTTCAGCGTTTCTTTTATCTCATCATTCCGCATCTCGGCCGGCCGATGGCGGTGGTGATCATGATCGAGATGATCTTTCTGCTCAGCGTGTTCGCCGAAATCGCCATCACCACCAATGGCGGCCCGGGCAATGAAAGCACCAACCTCACCTACATGATCTTCAAGCAGTCGCTGATGAATTTTGACGTGGGCGTGGCATCGGCGGGTGCGTTGTTCGCGGTGGTGGTGGCCAACATCGTGGCAGTGTTCCTCATTCGCATCGTCGGCAAGAACCTCGACTAGACATGATGCATACCCTTACACAGCGGAGCAGCTGAACCATGCAACCAGGCGACTTTCTTGCGCAACTGCTTCGCACCGTGGGCGCGTGGGCCGCGGCGCTGCTGCTGTTCTTTCCGCTCGGCTGGCTGTTTCTCACGGCCTTCAAGACCGAACTCCAGGCGATTCACGTGCCGCCGCTGTTTATTTTTGAACCCACGCTCGACAACTTCAGTGAAGTGCAGCGCCGCAGCGACTACCTGCTCTATGCGCGCAACTCGCTCATCACCAGCCTGGGTTCGACCCTCATCGGGCTGTTGATCGCGGCGCCCGCGGCGTACTCAATGGCCTTCTTCCGTACGAAGAGGACGCGCGACATCCTGATGTGGATGCTTTCCACCAAGATGATGCCGGCGGTGGGCGCGCTGGTGCCGATCTATGTTCTCGCGCAGACCGCGGGCCTGCTGGATTCGCTCACCGCGCTGACCATTGTGTTCACGCTGTCGAACCTGCCGATCATGGTGTGGATGCTTTACAGCGCTTACAAGGACATTCCGAACGAAATCCTGGAAGCCGCGCGCATGGACGGCGCGAGCCTCTGGACAGAGTTCCGCCATGTCGTGCTGCCGCTGTCGGTGGGCGGCCTGGCTTCGACCGGCCTGCTGTGCCTGGTGCTGAGCGAGTTGACTGATGGCTTATCTGGAACTCAAGAGCATCGAGAAAAGTTTCGGGGAGGCCCGGATCATTCGCGGTATCGATCTTGAAATCAACAAGGGCGAGTTCATCGTCTTCGTCGGGCCTTCGGGTTGCGGAAAGTCGACGTTGCTGCGCCTCATCGCGGGGCTGGAGCCCATCACCAAAGGCAACTTGCTGCTGGACGGCAGGGACATCACAGGGGTGCCTTCGGGCAAGCGCGACCTGGCGATGGTGTTCCAGAGCTACGCGCTCTACCCGCACATGAGCGTGTACGACAACATGTCCTTTGCGCTCAAGCTTGCGGGGGTGTCGAAAAGCGAGATCCAGGCCAAGGTCGAGCACGCGGCGAAAACGCTCAACCTTACCCAGTACCTCGGCCGCACACCGAAAGAACTGTCGGGCGGGCAGCGGCAACGCGTGGCGATTGGCCGCGCCATTGTGCGCGCGCCCAAGGTATTCCTGTTCGACGAGCCCTTGTCCAACCTGGATGCCGCGCTGCGCGGCAATACCCGCGTCGAAATCCACAAGCTCCACCGTGCGCTCGGCGCGACGACCATCTACGTCACGCATGACCARGTCGAGGCCATGACGCTGGCCGACCGCGTGGTGGTGCTCAGGGACGGGCTGATCGAGCAGGTAGGTACGCCGCTCGAACTCTACGACCACCCGGCGAACCGGTTTGTCGCGCAGTTCATCGGCATGCCGTCGATGAACATGGTGGCGGCGGGCGCTATTCCGAGCTTCTCGGCGGCCACCGGCGGGCGCCTGCCGGGCGACGGTTTCCTGGGCGTACGGCCGGAAGGGCTGCGTGTGCATCCAAAGCAGGCCGCTGCTTCAGGGGTGCCGGGCCGCGTGGAGTTGATCGAGGCACTCGGCGCCGACACCTTGATTCACGTCGATGTGGGCGGCGTGCCGCTGATAGMGCGCCAGAACGAACGCACACCGCTGCATGCGGGTGACGACGTGGCGGTCGAACTCGACCCTTCGGTGCTTCACCTGTTCAACAGTGAAGGCCGTGCGGTGCCGGCCTGATTCCTTCCTTCTTCCCTTCCTCCCTCTTCTTTCGGGCATTCCCTTGATTCTCGCAACAGCGCCTCTTGCGCAAACTCCACCGGCTCTTTCGGAATTCACGGTGCTTCACCTTGGATTGGGTTCGTTTCATCGGGCCCACCAGGCCGCCTATCTTCAGCGGCTGATCGATGCGGGCGACACCCGTTGGTCAATAGTGGGCGCCAACATCCGGCCCGATATGGCCGAGGTGGTCGCGGCCCTGCAGGCACAGGGC
>NZ_JBFUBY010000429.1:0-2390 GCF_056405515.1 Polaromonas sp. P1_G2 | reverse complement strand
GCCGAAGACCTGTTTTTGCGCCCCTCTTTCATCCAGGCCTGTGATGATGCCGTGAATCAAGTGGCCCGCGAGCTGGCCGGGTTAAAAGGCCTGACGGTGGTGGTGGGCACACCCACCCACGGCGATAACGGCWAGGGCCTGCGCACCAAAAGCGTGGAAGTGCAGCAGCGCCACAACGCGGCACGGGTGCTGCGCGAGGGCCGTGTCATCGAAAGCTACGCCAAGCGCGAGCTGCCCAATTACCAGGTGTTCGACGAGCGCCGCTACTTCACGCCCGGCCAGGGCACCTGCGTGTTCCAGGCCGGGGAGGGCGATGAGGCCGTCAGTATAGGGCTGCTGATCTGTGAAGACGCCTGGTTCGAAGAGCCGGCACGCCTGGCCAAAGAGGCCGGCGCCGAGCTGCTGGTGGTCATCAATGCCTCGCCTTTCCATGTGGGCAAGGGCGGCGAGCGCGAGCAGATGATGCAAAACCGCTGCCTGGCCACCGGGTTGCCGCTGGTCTATGCCCACCTGGTGGGCGGGCAGGACGAAATCGTGTTTGAAGGACGTTCTTTTGCGTTGCAGGCCGACGGCGCGTTGGCCGGGCGGGCCGAAAGTTTCAGGGAAAAGCTGTTTGCCATTCGCGCCGAGCGCACGGGGGACGCTGTCACTTTGACGGCGGAAACGGCGCCCGAGCGCAGTCACGAGGCGGACCTGTGGGATGCGCTGGTGCTGGGGGTGCGCGATTACCTGGGGAAAAACGGCTTTCCGGGCGCCATCCTGGGCCTGTCGGGCGGTATCGATTCGGCCCTGGTGCTGGCGATCGCGGTGGATGCGCTGGGCGCGGACAAGGTGCGCGCGGTGATGATGCCTTCACCCTATACAGCCGACATCTCCTGGAAAGATGCGCGCGAGATGGCCGAACGCGTGAAGGTGCGCTACGACGAGATTTCCATCGTGCCCGAGTTCGAGGCCTTCAAGGCGTCCCTGGCCGGCGAGTTCAAGGGCCTGAAGGAAGACACGACCGAGGAAAACATCCAGGCGCGTATACGCGGGGTGTTTTTGATGGCGCTGTCCAACAAGTTCGGCTCCATCGTGCTGACCACCGGCAACAAGAGCGAGATGGCCACCGGCTATTGCACGCTCTACGGCGACATGGCCGGCGGCTTCGCGGTCATCAAGGATGTGCTCAAGACTTCCGTGTTCCGGCTGGCGCGCTGGCGYAATGCCAATGACCCGTATGGCACGGGCAGCAACCCGATTCCCGAACGCATCATCACGCGCCCGCCCAGCGCCGAGCTGCGTCCCGACCAGACCGACCAGGACAGCCTGCCGCCCTACGAGGTGTTGGACGCCATCCTGTCGCGCTATATGGAAAACGACGAGAGCGCCGAGGGCATCATCGCCGCCGGTTTTGACCGTGCGGTGGTGGAGCGAGTGGCGCGGCTGATCCGCATCAACGAATACAAGCGGCGGCAGGCGCCGGTGGGCATCAGGGTCACCCACAGGAGCTTTGGCAAGGATTGGCGCTATCCTATTACCAGCAAATTCCGGCAGTGATGGCCCCCACGCTCCCCCACTGCGTGTGGGTCGCTGCCCCCCGAGGGGGCCGCCCGCCTGCGGTCTGGCAAAGCCAGTCCCGCGGCTCATGCTGGTGAAGAGCCTCTTGCGACCTTCAAGTGACTTTGATGATTTTTAGAACTACCGGAGATACTCAGTGAAACAAATTACCGCCGTCCTCAAGCCTTTCAAGCTCGAAGAAGTCCGCGAGGCGCTGGCCGAATGCGGCGTGACCGGGCTGACCGTCACTGAAGTCAAGGGCTTCGGCCGCCAGAAGGGCCATACCGAGCTCTACCGCGGCGCGGAGTACGTGGTTGACTTCCTGCCCAAGGTCAAGGTCGAAGTCGTCGTGAAAACCGAGGATGTGGAGCGCTGCGTGGACGCCATCGTGCGCGCGGCGCGCACCGGCAAGATCGGCGACGGCAAGATTTTCATCACCAGCGTGGAGCGCGTGGTACGCATCCGTACGGGTGAGGAAGATGAAGCGGCAGTCTGAGAGCCGCTAAACCGTTTAAATCTGGTCGAGGCGGGTGGCGGTGGGTGTCGTGCCGGCTGCCTGCACCAGGGTTTCGAGCAGCGGCTCCGCCTCGCTGCCGGTGCGTATCAGGTCCATCAGCCAGTCGTTCATGAAGCCGGCCTTGACCGATGAGGCCAGGAAGGCCAGCAGGCTGTCGTAATAGCCACCCATGTTGAGCAGCCCGACCGGCTTGTCGTGGTAACCGAGCTGGCGCCAGGTCCAGACCTCAAAGAACTCTTCCAGCGTGCCTATGCCGCCCGGCAGGGCCAGGAATGCGTCGGCATGCTCGGCCATCAGGCGTTTGCGCTCGTGCATGTTTTCCTCGATGTGCAGC
>NZ_JBFUBY010000428.1:0-2398 GCF_056405515.1 Polaromonas sp. P1_G2 | reverse complement strand
TCGTTGCAGCGTGCTTTCTGGGTATCGGGCCCTTGCTGTGGATGCCCTGCCTCACGGCGCTCGAGGCATTTTCTTCCGGCGCGATCTCTTGGGGATGGCCGAGCGCAACCCAATTGGCCTCGGGCCTTGGGAACGCGATCTTTCTGGCCTTCTGGTGGTGGGTGATGGCGTTGGCGGGAGGTGTCTGGCTCGCCACCATCGGGTCGACCTTGCTTGCGGCCGTGGCCACCTGGAAAATACTCCATCTCGTCGGCCGTGACTACCCGCACTCCTATCGCTTGCCGGTGGCGCGTTTTGCGATCTGTTTCAGCACGGCGAGTTTAATATCGGCGCTCGCGTTTTTTCTGTGCACCCTAGGGACACCCATGCTTCACGGGCTTTCCCTGATTGGCTCTGTCGTCCTGGTCGGTGGGGTGCTTGGCTTGTTGCTTGGGCTTTGCTTTCGCAAGATGATTTCTGATGCCAACGCCTCGTCGCTTGAGGGGCCCAGGAACGGGATATCGCCATGACCGGGCTTGCGCGGCGTCGCCTCATTGCAGCAGCCGTAGCGATCAGCGCGTGCGCCACCGCACTGGCCACCAGCTCCGTTTCATTCGAAGCCGAGGGCTATCTTCTGGACATCGTCGTGGGTGGCGACAGCCGGCCGTCCATTGCCGGCCTCAGCATTGCCATGCCTGGGAGCACCCGTAGCGTGGAGATTCCTGTGCGCCACCTCAAGGTCGAGGCCTTTGACACTACGCAGAAGGTGTTGCTGCTCCGATTCACCAATCCTGGAGATCCGCATCTGCCAGGGGATTTTTTCCTCAGCGTCAGAAATGACGCCGGTATATTGCAGATTCAGGGGAAGCCGGTCGCGGGCCGTTTTTCCTGGGGACTGTAGGCGGTGATCGCCTCGTTGTTGAATGCAGAACATGGCAATAAACCCTCTTGATGTGGATGACGGGGCAATACACCCCGGCACGCGCACGTCGCTATTCCTGCCTTCGCCCTTGCTGGYGGATTGCGTGTGTGCGTATGTGGTGCGCGACACCCTGGACGCCCAACTGAGTCCCAAACAAAGCTTCAGCCATTTGCCGGTATCTCCGCTGGTCAGTATTGTCTGGTTGATTCGCGGTGGACGATCATCAATGCAGATCGGTGTTGACGACTGGCCCCCGTCGTCAAGGCGGGTTGTCTTGCGCGGCCCCCGCACGCAACCCAGCGTCTGGAAAAACCACGGCCCCGCTGTTGGATTTTCATTGACTATTTTTCCGGATGCCTTTCATGCACTGACACATTTGAATGTGGCCGGTTTGCTGGATCAGGCCAGGAATTTACAAACCGTGCTCGGCAAGGACTGGCAGCAGATGGCGATTGCCGTCCTGAACGCCGGTGATGACCTGGAACGCATTCAAATCATTGAAGCATTTTTAACGCCTCGCTGGATGCCCGTGCGTTCCCCGCAGCCGGCGGCAACGCCACCGGACGGCCTGTCCTTGTTCAACGACTGGGTTGATGCGGTGGCGCTGCGTGCCTCCGCTTCAACCCTGGGGCAAAGCACGCGCCAGCGAGAGCGGCTCATTAAAGGGCAATTGGGACTTCCCATGCGTGCGATCCGTGGGCTGGTACGCATGGAGTCGACATTGGCGCGGGGACACGGCTCCAACGCGTTTGGAGGCCGGTCTTTGGTGGATGTCGCCCTTGCCATGGGGTTCTCCGACCAGGCGCACTTGAGCCGGGAAGTGAAACGCTACTCGGGACTGAATCCAACGGATCTGCAACGCGCCATTGAAACCCAGGAATCCTATTGGCCTTACCGCTTGAGGCAGGCACTGAAGCTGCGGTGATCGCTCCGGACCCCGCCCGCAGGTGTGTATCTGTGCCCGAAATTCCTGTTGCACCCAGCTCCACTGGATTCACCGGAAATGTCGTTTTGATTCAAGACTGCATCCCCGTACCCCCGTAACATTCGAGGCTTTTGTTTGCCCCGCGAATAAAGGTGTTCGGTCATGCCTCCTTCTGCGGCTGTGTTGGGTGGGGCAGCAGCGTTGGCTCCCGATAGGTTTGAAAAATTGGAATTGCATTGCAGCTACTCACTGAACAGACCGTAACCATTGCCAGATCGGCCGAGGCCACGTATCAATACGCGACAAATCTTGAGCATTTTGCCGAGTGGTTTCCGGGTGTTTTATTCATAGAGTCAGCCAACACGCTTGAGCACGCCCAGCGCGGCAAGGAATATCTGGAAACAGTCACCCTCCCTCTCAGAGGCAAGAGAAAAATCAAAATCAGCGTTCAAGAGGCCCAATCCAACAAGGTGTTGATTACAGAGGGCGAGTTCTCGCCTTTGATGCCCAGAATGGAAATGCTATTTCAGGCAAGGGGCGCTGATTCCTGTCGCGTTACATGGCGCATGCTC
>NZ_JBFUBY010000427.1:0-3150 GCF_056405515.1 Polaromonas sp. P1_G2 | reverse complement strand
GCTTCTTTGCCAAAAGCCTGCGTAATCTGCACCTGGGCATCGATCTCTTTCTGCACCCGCTCGGCATCAAAGATTTTTGCAATGCCGGTTTCAGCATCGGTGCTTCTGACAGCCGTGTTACCGGCAATCCCGCTGATACCGCCGCTTGATGTGCTGCTGGCCTCGCCCTTGTCGCTGCCAATGCCCACGCCCACGCCACTCACCCCGAACTTGCCGGCCTGCTCACCCACGTCAATGCTCAGGCCCATGGCCTTGCCTTCGTAGCTGGCGCTGTTCTGAATGTCGCTTAGCGTAAGAGAACCGCCCGTATTGAAGCTGTTCTTGCCCTGCTCCACCGCTGCCTGCGTGCTGGCAATAACCGCGCCCTTTAGGTCGGTGTTTCCTTGCACGTTCACCTGGAAGCCACCATCCCCCGCCTTGATGCCGCTTTGCTGTACGACCGAGGCGTAGCTGCTGTCGATGTTGCTGTTGGACGCGCTGATGCCGCCGCCCGTGGCGCCCTCCTTGCCAGAGCTGACGGATGCGCTGCTTGAACTTTGCTTGCTGGTGTAGGTGGCGGTGTCTTGCAAACTCTGGATGTTGAGGTTGCCGCCTACGTTGGCCTTGACTGTGTTGGCYGCMACCACCGCGCCTATCAGGTTTGTATCGCCGCCGCTGATGATGCTGGCGGTGTTGCCGGCATTGACCTGGGTGTTGGTGTAGCGGGTGTCGCTACCGCTGCTGTTTCCCTGGCTTTGGCTGGCGCTGTGCTCTGGCTGGCCAGCAGGTTGACCTTGTTGTCTGCGAGCAGGGTGACGTTGTTGCCGGCGGTCAGGTTTGCGCCTTGCGCCGTCAGGTTGCTGGCCTGGCCYGCGCCTGTGGCGACGATGGTCAGGTTCTTGCCTGCAGCGACGGTGCTGCCGGCGGCGCTGTTGCTTTGGCTGCTGCTTTTGCTTTCGCTTTCAGAAGTGCCGTAGCTGATGTTGATGGAGACGTCAGTTGCCGCATCCTTGTTGAAGTTGCCCGAGGCGTCGGTCATGCCCTTGTAGGTGTTGTAACCCTTGAAGGCGGCTGCAGCGCCGGCCAGCGCCTGCATGCGGCCGTCGCTGGTGTTGCTGGCCGCATCTGCCATTTGCTGGCCGGTTTCCATGGCGCTGAGGAGCGGGCTGCTGACGCTGAAGGTGAGGGCCGATTGTTTGAATTTGTCTTCGGTCTCCTGGCGGCTGGTTTCGCGGGCTTCGGTGATGTCRACCTTYTTGGCCAGGATGGTGATGTCGCCTGCGGGGGCGATCACGTCGCTGCCGACCTGTTTGTAGGCCTCGCCGGCTTGCAGGGTGACGTTGCCGGCGATGCTGCCCACGGTGCTGGCCGCGGCGCTGGTGCCTTGCGCCTTCTGCTGCGTGGATCGCTCTTGCGTGCCGATGCTGATGCCGCCGCCGTTGGCTCGTATTGCCTCCTCAGGTTCGCGCCAGATGTTCGGATTGAATTTCTAAGGGCGGCTGCGCAGTTTGGCTTGTAACGCCTCATCAAACTCAGCAAGAGTGAACTCCTGTCCAGAATTTAAATAGCCTGCGTCGTCATAGATAGTTTCGCCAAATCTTTTGCACAGAGAGTAAGTCACCAGCGCGGCAAACAAATCGTCACCTCGGGTACTAACTGCACCCATGTATTTCTTAGCGTTAGGTATCCGCGCATCAACAGGTTGCTCAGAGATTGCTACCCAGCACCACTCATTTTCAGCTTCGCCCTTCACATACGGGTCTCTGTGAATAGGGCCAACCAATTCCATCGTCACCGTTGGCATCTTTTGTTTGAAATGAGAGAAGCCATCTTTTATGGCGCTCAACAACTCATCATGTGGGGGGTTGAGCGTCATAGGCACGAAAGAGCCTCTCATGGTGTTCCCGGAGTTTTCAACGTAGAGCGAGTCAATGCTACCCAGCCATTTGAGGTTTTGATGTTGATGCTCCCTCGCTCAAGCTATTGCGATCGCTCTGCCTAGCGTTGTTCTAGCTGCAAGCAAGTGATTTGATGGTTTGTAGCAAAGACACCTTCCAATTCAAACCACATTTCAAGTGCCATTTTCAGTTATTTCCGAGTCGGCGTGGCCACTAAAGGATCAATCCCTTGGCTATCTTGGAGCATCCCAGAACCACTCAAACCCTCTTTTTTGTCCCGAATAGCGTAAACACCTTCACCTTGAAATGAAAGTACAAACTGCATCGGCGATAGTTGACTAAGACGGGTAAGAAATGCCTTTATGTCTTCCACCGCTTCGTCATATTTTTTGTTATGTATGCGAAAGACCAGGCCTTCACCCACTGGGAAATTACATCCATGATTTCCTTCAGCGGAAACAAATGGTCGAGGGCCTCTATTCCAGTTTCCACGACTATCTTCCCACCCTTCAAACGTGGTCCTACCTATTTGAGTTTCAGAATTGCTGAAGAACATTCGTTTATCTAAGCTTGGGTCATCAAAGGCGTCAAGGTTTCCAATGCCACTTTGTACGAGGGCGGCTTTTACTGCAGCCCAATCCGTGGGTGGCCCTTCAAGTTCCAAATACATTTCGAGGGCCATTTAGTTACTCTTCCAACTATCTTGGCGCATCCCAGAACCACTCAAATCCACGTCGATGGTCACGTATAGCGCGGACCTCCTCAATCTGGAACGAAAGTACGAACTGCATTTGCGAAGATTCGCTCAAGTGGGTGAGAAAGGTTTTGATGTCCGCCTTAGATTCATCGTACTTACTGTTGTTGATTCGAAAGATCAGACCACCGTAAACCACGAATTTGCAACCGTGAAGRCCTTCAGCGGTTACCCCGTTCCTAGGCGCGTCACTCCATGTAAAAGTCCGAACCCACGTATTAGACTTTTTGAAATACGTATCCAGTTCGCCTTCTTTTAGAAACTCCAGATTCTCTACACCAGTATCAGCAAGCGCAGCTTCCACAAGTTTCCAATCTGGAGGATTGCCTTCAAGCTCCAACCACATTTCAAGTGCCATTTTCAGTTACTCCCGGTCAGAACAGTCACCTTGCCGTTCTTGATAACAACTAAGTTTTGTAACCCACTTACCGGGTTACGTTGGAAAAATTGCGCAATATCACTTGTCGACAGTGTTGAATCTGCGAGATTTATCACGACGTTCGGTGCCTGTTGCTTACC
>NZ_JBFUBY010000426.1:0-2444 GCF_056405515.1 Polaromonas sp. P1_G2 | reverse complement strand
GATAAGCGATGGGCACCCATTTGTAGTTCGGCAGCAGCGGCGCGTCGGGACGAAACAGCTTGCCGACCGTGGTCGCATGGTGGATGCCGGTGTAAAAGTCGGTGTAGTCGCCGATGCGGCAAGGCAGGTGCAGGGTCACCGCATCCTGGGCGTGCAAAAAGCCCGACCACTCGCGCTGCTTCGCGCTGCCTTCAGTCAGGCCTTGCGAGATCGCGGCCCGCAGCGCGCTCATCTCCTGCGGGCTTGTCGCCATCAGCGCATTCATGTCGCTGACATGGACCAGCCCGGCCGCGCGCAAATCCAGCACCTGGTCGCCGATGGCGATACCGATGCGGCGCTCGCCCTGCGGCGTCAGGCTGTACGTGCCGAAAGGCAGGTTCTGGATGGGGAAGTCGGCGCCGGCCTTATTGGCGGAGGCTACCCAGCTGCGCAGCTGGGAGTCGTGGGTGGCATTCAGCGAATTCATCATGGTCGGCTTTGCAAAAATGGGTGGCAGGCATCAAGCCTTGAATTGGTCCTTGAGCCCGGCCCAGCAGCCGGCATAGGCGGTATCGAGCGAACCGCCGTCCATCGCATAGGCCGTGGGGATAAAGCGGTAGCGGCTTTCAAACATGAAGGCCAGGGTGTTGTCGAGTTTGTGCGGCTGGAGCTCGGCCGTGCTGGCTTTTTCAAACGCCTCGGTGTCCGGGCCGTGCGGCACCATGCAGTTGTGCAGCGAGGCGCCGCCCGGCTTGAAGCCTTCGGGCTTGGCGTCGTACTGGCCGTACACCAGTCCCATGAACTCGCTCATGAGGTTGCGGTGGTACCAGGGCGGACGGAAGGTGTTCTCGGCCACCATCCAGCGCGGCGGGAAGATCACGAAATCGCAGTTGGCCGTGCCCGGTGTGTCCGAGGGCGAGGTCAGCACGGTGAAGATGGACGGGTCCGGATGGTCGTAGCTGATGGAGCCTATGGTCATGAAGTGCGCCGTGTCGTATTTGCAGGGCACCAGGTTGCCGTGCCAGGCCACCACATTGAAGGGGCTGCGCGGCTGCTGCGCCGACCACAAACGGCCGCCGTACTTCTTGATGATCTCGTAAGGCTTTCCAGCTTCATCGGCGGCATCGAAGGCCGCCACGGGCGCCAGGAAATCGCGCGAATTGGCCAGGCCGTTGGAGCCTATGGGGCCGAGCTCGGGCAGGCGGAAATGCGCGCCGTAGTTCTCGCAAACATAGCCGCGCGAAGCGCCGTCGGGCAAGGCCACGCTAAAGGCCATGCCGCGCGGGAGCACGGCAATTTCACCGGGCTTAACGTCCATGATGCCGAGTTCGGTCGTCAGCACCAGCCGGCCTTGCTGCGGCACCAGCAGCATTTCGCCGTCGGCGTTGACCAATGCGCGCCGCGCCATCGACCGGTTGGCGACGTACATGTGCGCGGCAATGCCGGTCTGCGCATCGGCGTCGCCGTTGGCCGCCACGGTGCGCAGGCCGTCAACAAAATCCAGCGGCTGCGCGGGAATCGCGAAGGGGCTCCAGCGCAAAGGGTCGGGCGGCACGGCCACACCGCCCGCGGCGCCCGTGGTCCACTGCGGCTGCACATAAGCCTGGTAACCGCCCGCCACCACCGAAGGCTGGCGGCGGTAGAGCCAGGTGCGGCGGTTGTCGGCGCGCGGCGCGGTAAAGGCCGTGCCCGAGACCAGCTCGGTGTACAGATCGTGCGGCGCACGCTGCGGGCTGTTGCGCCCTTCAGGCAAGGCGCCGGCGACGGCCTCGCTGGCGAATTCATTGCCGAAGCCGGACTGGTAACGCAAGGTGGTCATCGTGTTCATTGAAGTCTCTCCAAAGTTCCCATGTCATTCTTCGCCGGTGTCTTCCACCGCGCCGCCGTCGGCCCTGGCCTTGGCGATCAGCCGGTCGAAAAAGCCGCTGAGCTGCTCGCGCTCGGCCGCGCTGAGCACGCCAAAGATGTCCTGGTTGCGCTGGCCCACCACCTGCATGGCGCGCTGCCAGGCGGCCTTGCCCTTGGGTGTCATGGTCAGCACCACACCGCGCCCATCGGTCGGGCTGGCGGCCTTGACCACCAGGCCCTGCTCGACCAGCGACTGGGCGGCGCGGCTGGCCTGGCCCTTGTTGAGGTTGGCTTTTTGCGCGAGGTCGTTGACCGAGAGCGGCGCGAAGGTGCCGACCGCCGTGAGGCAGCGGCCGTCGCTCATCGACAGCCCGGCCCCGGCCACATAGGCACGCTGGCTTTCCAGGTCGGTCAGCTTGTGCAGCAGGTGCAGGCGGTAGGTCAGGGTTCTGTCGAGCTTGATCATGTCGGTCTTCACCTTGGTGGCAGGGACTCCATTTTCAGTCCACTCAGTCCAGTTTGATGCCGCTGGCGCGTATGACCTGCGCCCATTTTTCGCGGTCGGCTTTGGCATAACCGGCCATCTGCGCCGGCGTGCTGGGCGTGGGTTCCAGGCC
>NZ_JBFUBY010000425.1:0-2896 GCF_056405515.1 Polaromonas sp. P1_G2 | reverse complement strand
CTTCATGATGGTTAACGTGAAAGTGGGCGAACGCCGTAGGCGGTCCGTTCGAATGACATGTTAAACCGCACTCGCACTCCTCCTACCCCGAAGCCGATGCCACGCGGCGAACAAGACCACAGCCAGAAGCGGCACCACAAGAACTGCGGCTGCAATCGGCAGGCTATAGGACCCAATGGCCAAGGCTACAGCGCTTGACACACACGCTACGAGGCCAGCTCCCGCACCCCAGACTGCGCTCCGTCCAGGCGGGGAAAGTGCAACAACCGCGAGTATCAAAAGCAATAGGACCGAAAGCACGATGCGCAACTGTGAAATTTGGTATATCTCAAGGCAGGCACACGCCTTCGAGGGCACGAGCGCAAAGGCGATGAGCGCTACGAGCGCCGCGATCCACCTCCCGGTACTTGGCTTGCGTGCAGTGCTCGTACTCATCGCGGTTTAACGTTTGACTTAAGCGGACCGCCGTAGGCGGGTCCACTTGAAGGAAGGGTTAGGCCTCGGACTCATTGCCACTTGCCCTTTCGATTACTTCAAGTAAGTGCTTCCCATGTGCGTTTGCTGGACAAGCCTGACGAAGCGCAACGAGCAAGGCAAGAGCCTCGGGCGTTCTCAACGATGAGATGAGCCTAGCGAAAGCGGCAGCGGTGTAGGTTTCGGGACCTGCTGCAAAGGTGCGAATGAGTGGACCGACAAGCTCGTGCAGTTCGAATGCACAAGCGATCTTGGCAGCCACGACACGCTCCCGCCAACCCTTGCATAGGGTGAGCTCACGCACGAGTTGCGGGGCGTCGCTGGGCGCAACGAGTTCAGTGACCTTGCTCACAGAGCCACTCCAGTTGCCTGTGTAGAGCTGAATGACGAGTTCGTGCATCTGAGGCCTAACGTGAAGATGACCGGACCACAACACTTTGCGGCGAAGCCGAATTCTGCTGTTGTGGGGCCGTGTCGATTGACCAGTTAGACATCATCGCATGCCTTCACGAATCAGACTCGACGCCCACCTTCCAGAGCACGTCGCATTTTGGGCAGTGGCGCAATAGCGGCGTACCGACTCGTCCGTCGGTTTCCAGCAGGCCTGACACCGGACCGCCACAATCCGGGCACACAAAGCTCTTGGCGCCTCGGATACCGAACAATATCAGGGCGGCCACAGCCGACACAAACCAAACGCCACCGAAAACATACTGCCACATGCCTCTCGGGACATCCGTCACGAACAAAAGCAGCACGCCCCAAACACCGATCACGGCCAGTATGCGCGCGCTTTGGCGTTCCATAAAAGTGTTCGCGCTTTTAACCTTTGGCATGAGGTCTAACGTGCGTGTAATCGGCGACTTGCGCCAGGAGGCCGCGCAACGGCCGGACGCCGCAAGGCGTCCGTGTTGACTGGCTGGTTAGCTGTCAGTTCGCTCACGATCTAGATGTCCGATGCTTCAATTGCCACTTTCAGCTCCCCTGAGTCCGGCGTGGCGACAATCACTTGGCAGTTTAGCGCCGTGCGCTGTTGCCCGACGAAGCCAAACACGGCATGTGCCGTGACAACGGACGAAGGCTCAAAGCCTTCCTTCCTCAGAATTTCGGCAAACTTGGACCTGAGTCCAGGTGCTTCGACAGGTGAAACGTCAGAGCATCCCACGAGCGCGACCGAAATCTCCATCACCCCCGCGCGCCGCTGCTCCAGGGTGCGTTCAGGTGTGTCATACGAGTTTCCGCTCAACGCGTGTTGGGCAAAGCTGCGCGCCACGTTTCTCAGTCGCTTGATACCCGGCATGTGGTGACAGCTAACGCAGAAATGACCGGCGGACAGTAGGCGGGCGAAAGCCCGCCGATAGGACGTCCGTGTCGATTGCCATGTTAGACCGAACTCTCGCCGCGCGAGATTGGTCGCCCATTCGAGGTGAATCGCTGGGCGGCGGCCCGCGCCGTTCCGTTGCAATACTCTATCTCGGCTAGCTCACCGAGCGGTCCGTACTCTCGATAGAGTCCGTGGAGCACCTCGGCCCCATCGGTTCCCGCGTACCACGTGTAGTGCTTGTGAACCCGACCAGTTGGATAAGAGATCGTATGCGTCAAGAGTTCGCTTGGCGGCGCGAGCGCCTCCAACGCAGGAAGATGTTCCGCGACCTTCGAATAAAGCTCAGAGTGATCCGCCTCGCCCAGATTTGAGACGACGGTAAGCGACCCAGTCTTGCGATAGTGGCGAACGGAATCAAGTAGGTCAGCCAGAAGCCAAGCAGGACAGTCTTGAATGGCTTCCACGCCTCCAGTCGCGGCGATCGTCTCGGCGGCAAATGAACGGAACATCTTCCTTGAACTCCTCATTCCAGAAGACGTCGCAGAGACCTTCCCAGCGAAGCTGAATTCGCCCCTCTTCACTGCTTCCAAAGACAACCTTGCAGCTCCGAACGTCGTGGTGCCCAAAGACATACATTGTTCCCTTTTCTGGATGAGGTTCGGCGCCGGTCTGCCAAGACGTACTTTGGCCTTGAAGTTCGAGTGCATCTTGTGCGGGGAGGCATAGCCCTTGGTGGTACAGGTAGGGAGCCCAGTTCTCACCGTCGAACTCTTCCTTTTGAGTTTCGATTTCAATGCACCAGTTCTCTCCACGGCGAGTTACCTCAGCGAGCTTGACTTCGAAAACGCGATCACGCAGCGTGAGTTTTCCGATGGATATCATGACGCCTAACTTTGATATATCCCGAAAAACTGCGGAATAACATGGCCACCAATCAGATAACACCGGCGACTATGGTTAAAAAAAGTGTTTGAAAGCATGGGCTTATCTCACTATTCTGTATAAATGGACAGGTATGACAACCCTGGCAAAGTCGCYGCACCAGCTTTGCAGTCCACGCGGTTGCTGGACCAGGTGCGTGTCTGCTTTGCAGTGAGG
>NZ_JBFUBY010000424.1:0-2455 GCF_056405515.1 Polaromonas sp. P1_G2 | reverse complement strand
CACGGCATCCAGACCAGCGGCAACTGCATCCGCAACATCACCAGCGACGAACGCGCCGGCATTGCGGTCGACGAGATCGCCGATCCGCGCCCCTTCGGCGAAATCCTGCGCCAGTGGAGCACGCTGCACCCCGAGTTCGCCTTCCTGCCGCGCAAGTTCAAGATCGCCATCAGCGGCGCCCGCGAAGACCGCGCCGCCACGGCCTGGCATGACGTGGGCCTGCACCTGGTGCGCAACACCGAGGGCGAGCTGGGCTTCAAGGTGCTGGTGGGCGGCGGCATGGGCCGCACGCCTGTCATCGGCACGGTGATCCGCGAGTTCCTGCCCTGGAACCAGATCATGAATTACCTGGAAGCCGTGGTGCGCGTGTACAACCGCTACGGCCGCCGCGACAACATCTACAAGGCCCGCATCAAGATCCTGGTGAAGGCCGAAGGCCAGCGCTACATCGACGACGTCGAGGCCGAGTACAAGCAAATCCTCGAGCACGACGGCGCGCCGCACACCATCACGCAGGAAGAACTCGACCGCGTGACGGCCTCCTTCGTTCCGCCCACGCTCAACTGCGACCGCAAGAGCGCCGACGCCAAGATCGCCAACATCCTGCGCGCCGCCGCCGAGGACGATATTGAGTTCGGCCGCTGGCTGCAGCGCAACGTGGCGCCGCACCAGAACCCCGACCTGCGCGCCGTGACGCTGTCCTTCAAGCGCCTGGGCCAGGCCCCCGGCGACGCGACGGCCGACCAGCTCGACATCGCCGCCGACCTGGCCGACCAGTTCAGCGCCGGCGAAGTGCGCGTCACGCACGACCAGAACCTGCTGCTGCCCTGGGTGCGCTGCGACGAGTTGCCAGAACTCTGGCGCGCCGCCCGCAAGGCCGGCTTTGCCAAACCCAACATCCACCTGCTGACCGACATGATCGCCTGCCCCGGCGGCGATTTCTGCTCGCTGGCCAATGCGCGCTCCATTCCCATCGCCGAGGCCATCACCGAGCGCTACCAGGACATGGACGAGCTGCACGACCTGGGCGAGATCGACCTGCACATCAGCGGCTGCATCAATTCCTGCGGCCACCACCACAGCGGCCACATCGGCATCCTGGGCGTCGACAAGGACGGCCTGGAGTGGTACCAGGTCTCGCTGGGCGGCTCCGACGGCTCCACGCTGAGCGGCGCCTCGGTGCCCGGCAAGGTGGTGGGCCCCTCGTTCACGGGCGCCGAAGTGCCCGAAGTCATCGAAGCGGTGCTGGACACCTACCGCCAGTTGCGCGAGGACGGCGAAACCTTTATAGCCACCTTCCGCCGCGTCGGCATCGAACCGTACAAGGCCGCCGCCAAGGCCGCGCGCTTTGCCCCCAACACCGTCGCGCACTGAAAGGAGCCACGATGAAACTACTGCCTTTCGCCGAACACCCTGGCGCAGACCAAGCCGACCAGGCCGGCGTGCTGGTGCTTGCCAACGACAGCGATCCCTTTGAAGTCTCCCTGGACGGCATCGCGCGTATCGACCTGCATTTCCCGAAGTTCACCGACGGCCGCGCCTACAGCCAGGCTTTCCTGCTGCGCCGTCGCCGCGAATTCAAGGGTGAAATCCGAGCCACCGGCGACGTGCTGGTGGACCAGCTGGCGCAGATGGAGCGCAGCGGCTTTGACACCGCGGTGCTGCGCGCCGACCAGGATATGGCGATCGCCGAGCGTGTGCTGGCGTCCTACCCCGGTTACAGCGCGGGCAAATACCAGGGCGATGCGGTAGACGTGCAACCCCATTTCAAGGAAGYGGCTGCCGCCTGAACACCATGAACCTCGACCTTGCAAAGATCAACGCGGAACTCGGCCACAACGCGCAGGGCCTGGTGGGTTGGGCCGTGGGACTGGGCCGGCCCGCCATCGTCACCACCAATTTCCGTCCCTTCGAGGCGGTGATACTGCACATGGTGACGCGCGCCAATCCCCGCGTTCCCGTGGTGTGGATGGACAACGGCTACAACACCGAGGCCACCTATCGCTTCGCCGATGAGGTGACCAGGCTGCTCAAGCTGGACCTGCATATTTACCTGCCGCGCCGCTCCCGTGCGCACCGCGAGGCCGTGGAAGGCCCGACCCCGGCGCTGGACGATCCACGCCATGCGGCCTTCACTGAAGAAGTGAAACTCGAGCCCTTTGCCCGCGCCCTGCGTGAAACCGCGCCCCAGGTCTGGTTCACGGCCTTGCGCGCCACCGACACCGCGGTGCGCGCCCAGATGGACCCGGTCAGCGTCAACCCCGATGGCCTGATCAAGGTCGCGCCGCTGCTGCACTGGTCGTCCAAGGACCTTTACCAGTACTGTGAAATCAACGGCCTGCCCAACAACTTCGACTATGTGGACCCTACCAAGGGCGAAGACAACCGCGAATGCGGCCTGCACCTTGCGCACTGACTGACCTATGAACGCCCGCACACCCTCCCACCTGCTGCC
>NZ_JBFUBY010000423.1:0-3593 GCF_056405515.1 Polaromonas sp. P1_G2 | reverse complement strand
TCGACATCCTGATCACCCTGGTCTGGGTGGCCTATGCGGTGGTGTTTTTCGGCACACTGGGCGTGCGCAAGGTCAGGCACATCTATGTGGCCAACTGGTTTTACGGCGCCTTCATCCTGGCGGTGGCGGTGCTGCACGTGGTCAACAGCGCCGAGGTGCCGGCCGGCTGGATGAAATCGTATTCGGCCTACGCCGGCGTGCAGGACGCCATGGTGCAGTGGTGGTACGGCCACAACGCCGTCGGCTTTTTCCTGACCGCGGGCTTCCTGGGCATGATGTATTACTTCATCCCCAAGCAGGCGGAGCGGCCGGTCTACAGCTACCGCCTGTCCATCGTCCACTTCTGGGCACTGATCTTCACCTATATGTGGGCGGGCCCGCACCACCTGCACTACACCGCCTTGCCCGACTGGACGCAGTCGGTGRGCATGGTCTTCTCGCTGATCCTGCTGGCACCCAGCTGGGGCGGGATGATCAACGGCGTGATGACGCTGTCGGGCGCCTGGCACAAGCTGCGCGAGGACCCCATCCTGCGCTTCCTGATCGTCTCGCTGTCCTTCTACGGCATGAGCACCTTCGAGGGCCCGCTGATGTCCATCAAGACCGTCAACGCGCTGTCCCATTACACCGACTGGACCGTGGGCCACGTGCATTCGGGCGCGCTGGGCTGGGTGGGGCTGATCTCCATGGGCACGCTGTACTACATGATCCCCCGCCTGTTCGGCCAGAAGCAGATGCACTCGGTGCGCGCCATCGAGGTGCATTTCTGGATGGCCACCGTGGGCATCGTGCTCTACATCGCGGCCATGTGGATCGCCGGTGTGATGCAGGGCCTGATGTGGCGCGCCCTGAACACCGACGGGACCCTGACCTACACCTTTGTCGAATCGGTCAAGGCCACCTATCCCTTCTACGTGGTGCGCTTCTTCGGTGGCGTGCTCTACCTGGGCGGCATGCTGGTGATGGCCTGGAATGCCTGGATGACGGTGGCCCGGGGGCGCCCCGCCCGGGTGGCCGTGCCGGCATTGGCTCACGCCTGACAACAGAAAGAACATCCCATGAAAGACGACAACACATCGGCCGCCGGCTTCTCGCACGAGAAGATCGAAACCAACAACTTCCTGATGATCATCCTGACCGGCCCTTCCGCGCCGAGACGCTGCGCTACGGCCACTACTCGGTGGCCGGCGAGTTTGTCTACGACCATCCCTTCCAGTGGGGCAGCWAGCGCACCGGGCCCGACCTGCAGCGCGTGGGCGGCAAGTACACCGACGAATGGCACCGCATCCACCTGAACAACCCGCGCGACGTGGTGCCCGAATCCAACATGCCGGCCTACAGCTGGCTGGAAAAAACCGCCGTCGACCCCGCCGACTCGGCACCGCGCATGACCGCGCTGCGCAGGGTGGGGGTGCCGTACACCGACGCCGAAATCGCCGAGGCCGCTGCCGTGGTGAAGGGCAAGACGGAAATGGACGCCCTCGTGGCCTATCTGCAAGTCATGGGCAAGGCCCTGAAATAAAGGAAAACAGCCATGGACGTCAATACGCTGCGCATCATCGCCACCCTGTTGTGCTTTGCCACCTTTATCGGCCTGCTGGTGTGGGCCTATTCGAGGCGCAACCGCGAGCGCTTTGAAGAGGACGCAAAGATTCCCTTCCTGCAGGACTAGGGGGCCCGCCATGCAGAACCTCTTCACCGGTTTTTTATTCACCGCACAACACATCGGGTGTGAGCCATGAGCGATTTCACCAACAACTTCTGGTCCTGGTATGTGGCCGCGCTGACCCTGGTCGGCATCATCGGCGCGCTGGTGCTGCTGTGGGCCACGGCCCGCAAAAAAATAGTCCCGAGCAGCGACAACACGACAGGCCACGTCTGGGACGAAGACCTGCGCGAGGCCAACAACCCGATGCCGCGCTGGTGGATGTGGCTGTTCGTCCTGACCGTGGTCTATTCGCTGCTCTACCTGATTGCCTACCCGGGCCTGGGCACCTACCCGGGCGAGATGGGCTGGAGCACGCGCGGCGAATACGAAACCGCGATGGCCAGCGCCGACAAGGAACTGGCGCCGCTGTATGCCGGCTTCAGCGCCAAAAGCGCGGACCAGCTCGCGGGCGATGCCAATGCGATGGCGGTGGGCGAGCGCCTCTTCATGAACAACTGCGCCCAATGCCACGGCTCGGACGCGCGCGGCAGCAAGGGCTTTCCCAACCTTGCCGACGGCGACTGGCTGCACGGCGGCTCGGCCGACAAGATCAAGGAAACCCTGACAGGGGGCCGCAAGGGACAGATGCCGCCCATGGCCGCGGCCGTGGGCACGCCTGACGACGTCAGGAATGTGGCGCAGTACGTGCTGAGCCTGTCGGGCGGCCCGCACGATTCGGTGCGCGCCCAGCTCGGCAAGTCGAAATTCACGGCCTGCGCGGCCTGCCACGGCGTGGATGGCAAGGGCAACACGGCCATAGGCGCGCCCAACCTGGCCGACGACATCTGGCTGCATGGCTGGGGCGAGCAGGCCATCGTCGACATCGTCAACAAGGGCAAGACCAACGAGATGCCCGCGCAGGCCGGCAAGCTTACGGAAGCGCAGATCCATGTGCTGACGGCGTATGTCTGGGGACTGTCCAACAAATCCGCATCCGCCGCGGCGAAACTCTGAGGCGACGGTGACCCAGCTTCCCTTGCGCAAAACCATCCCCATCGTGCCGGTGCAGCCGGCCGGGGAGTCCCTGTACGAGGCGCAGAAGAAGATCTACCCGCGCTCGGTCAGCGGGCTGTTCTCGCGCTGGCGCTGGGCCTTTGTCATCCTGACCCAGCTGTTCTTCTATGGGCTGCCGTGGCTGCAGTGGGGGCAGCGCCAGGCCGTGCTGTTCGACCTGGGGGCGCGGCGCTTTTACCTGTTCGGCTATGTGCTGTACCCGCAGGACTTCATCTACCTGACCGGGCTGCTGGTGGCCAGCGCCTTGTCGCTGTTCCTGTTCACGGCGGTGGCGGGCCGCCTGTGGTGCGGCTTTGCCTGCCCGCAGACGGTGTACACCGAAATCTTTCTCTGGATAGAGCGCAAGGTGGAGGGCGATCGCACGGCCAGGCTGCGGCTGGACGGCGCGCCGTTCTCGCTCGAAAAGCTGGTGAAGAAGTGGTTCAAGCACATCCTCTGGATAGGCGTGGCGATGTGGACCGGCTTTACCTTTGTCGCCTATTTCGTGCCGGCCCGCGAGCTGATCCTGCAGTTCCTGCAAACCAAAATGGGCGGCTGGGAAATCTTCTGGGTCTTGTTCTACGGCTTCGCCACCTACGGCAACGCCGGCTTCCTGCGCGAGCAGGTGTGCAAATACATGTGCCCCTATGCGCGCTTCCAGAGCGCGATGTTCGACAAGGACACGCTGATCGTGAGCTACGACCCCGCGCGCGGCGAACCGCGCGGCGCCCGCTCGCGCCATGCCGACATCAGCGCGCTGTCGCTGGGTTCCTGCGTGGACTGCACCCTGTGCGTGCAGGTCTGCCCGACCGGCATCGACATCCGCGAGGGCCTGCAGTACGAGTGCATAGGCTGCGCGGCCTGCGTGGACGTGTGCGACGGCGTGATGGAC
>NZ_JBFUBY010000422.1:0-2461 GCF_056405515.1 Polaromonas sp. P1_G2 | reverse complement strand
GAGTTGCAGCGCGCGGGCCTGCGGGCCGGGCTGCCTGATGATCCGATCCGCCAAGATGGCGGCTGGAAAATTCATTGTGCGCGCGATGGGCTCCCAGGTCTGTAGTCCTGAACGCAACCCTCAAGTCAGGGCGGGTTTGGCGCTTGTGCTTGCCAAGGCGGGCGCCCGGCTGCACACTAGTTCTTGGTCAGCGCCGCACAGCGCTGCTCAATAAACTCGCGGAGCAAACGCAGGCCCGGCGTCAGTTGTCGCCGCCCCGGTAACACCATGTATATCGGCGAGGCCTCGGTTTGCCAATCGGTGCACAGCGCGACCAGCCGGGCCGCGGCCAGGTCGGCCACCACGTCCAGCCGCGATTTGTAGATGATGCCGCGCCCGGCCAGCGCCCACAACCGCACCACGTCGCCGTCATTGGCGATGTTGCCGCCGCCGGCGCGCACGGTGAGCTCTTCGCCATCACGCCAGAACCTCCAGCGGTCATACACCTCTTCACCAAGCATGAAGCACAGGCAGCTGTGTTGCGCCAGGGCTTGCGGCGTCGCGGGCGTGCCATGCGCCTGCAGGTAGGCGGGCGAGGCGCACAGCACGCGGCGGTTGGTCAGGTGTACCGGCAGCGCCAGCATGCTGGAGTCGGGCGGCTCACCCTGGCGAAAGGCGGCATCGACAAGGTCGCTGTAGACATTGGTGACGCGGTCCGACAGATGCAGGCGGTAACGGATGCCGGGGTGCTGCTGCTGAAACGCCTCCAGCCAGGGCAGCAGCAGGTTGCGGCCGAAGTCGGAAGGCGCGGCCAGCTGCAGCATGCCACTCACCTGCTGCCGGCCGCTGGCCAGTTCCAGCTGCGCATCGCGCAAGGCGGCCAGCGCGGGCCGGCAATGCGCGAGGAAGACCTCGCCCTCGCGCGTGAGGCGCAGGCTGCGCGTGGAACGCACAAACAGCGGTGCCTGCAATTCCGCCTCAAGCCGCTTGAGCGCGGCGCTGGCGGCAGCCGGCGTCAGGTCGAGGCCGCGTGCGGTGGCCGACAGGCTGCCCGAATCCACGGTGCGGACAAAGATTTCCAGGTCTTGCAGGGCTTTCATTTACAAATTTTATTTGCAAATAGCTTCAACTGCTACGTTGTTTATCCCGACTTTCAAAAATCATACAGTTAAAACATCGCTTTTCGTCCAACTTGAACCACAAAGGAAACACCATGAAAGCCATTGGCTACATCCAGGCACACGCCCTCAACGCTGCAGGCGAGGCCGGCCTTACCGACATCACCCTGCCCGATCCGACGCCCAGCGGCCACGATGTACTGGTTGAGGTCAAGGCGGTGTCGGTGAATCCGGTGGACACCAAAGTGCGCGCCAGCGCGGCCCGCAGCGCCGGCCCGGATTACAAGGTGCTGGGTTATGACGCCAGCGGAGTTGTGCGCGCCGTCGGTCCCGAGGTCACGCTGTTCAAGGCCGGTGACAAGGTCTGGTACGCGGGCTCCATCGCCCGGCCCGGCACCAACAGCGAACTCCACCTGGTCGATGAACGCATCGTCGGCCGCATGCCGAAAACGCTGGGCTTTGCCGAAGCCGCCGCCCTGCCCTTGACCAGCATTACCGCCTGGGAAATGCTGTTCGACCGCCTGGGTATAGCCCCGGGCAAAACACCGAACAACAAAACACTGTTGATCATCGGTGCCTCGGGCGGTGTCGGCTCGATCATGACGCAGCTGGCCACGCGCCTGACCTCGCTGACCGTCATCGGCACGGCCTCACGGCCTGAAACCCAGGCCTGGGTGAAAGAGCTCGGCGCCCATCACGTCATCGATCACAGCCGGCCGATTGCCGAAGAACTCAAGCGCATCGGCATTCCCGCGGTGGACTACATCGTGAGCCTCACACAAACCGACAGCCACCTCGCGCAAATCGCCGAAGCCATCGCACCACAAGGAAAGTTCGGCCTGATCGACGACCCGGTGAATTTCGACATCACGCTGTTCAAACGCAAGAGCGCATCCATCCACTGGGAACTGATGTTCACCCGCCCCCTCTTCGGCACGCCCGACATGGTGGCGCAGCATCGCTTGCTCAACGAGGTCGCCCAACTCGTCGATTCGGGTTTGATCCGCACGACCTTGACGGAGAGCTTCGGTTCGATCAGTGCGGCGAATTTGCGGCGAGCGCATGAGTTGATTGAGTCCGGCAAGGCGCGGGGGAAGGTTGTGTTGGAAAGCTGGGTTTAGGTTCTTTTGTCCTTGCGGACGGGCTGGTTCTTGTTCCGGCGGCGCAGCCTCTGCTGAGGGTAGCTGGCCGGGGGTAGCCCGGCGGCTACTCACTTTTCTTTTGCTTCGCCAAAAGAAAAGTAAGCAAAAGAAAAGGCGACCCTGGTTGCTGCGTCCCTCCGCTTCGCTACGGGCAACCTGCGGTGCTCGGTCCAGACGGGGTCTCGCTAAACTCGCTTCGCTCAGACAACGCGATCCCTGATC
>NZ_JBFUBY010000421.1:0-2468 GCF_056405515.1 Polaromonas sp. P1_G2 | reverse complement strand
GAAGGGGCAAAAGATCAAACCACCCCAACACTCCCAGTAACGGGCAAAACAATCCCGGTGATATAGCTCGAACACACCGGCGATGCCAGGAACACATAAGCAGGAGAAAGCTCTTCAGGTTGCGCGGGCCGCCGCATGTCGGTCTTCTTACCGAAGTTCTGGACCATGTCGGCCGGTGAATCAGCCGGGTTCAGCGGTGTCCAGACCGGGCCGGGCGCCACGGCGTTGACGCGTATGCCTTTGTCGACCAGGTTGCTGGCCAGCGCTTTGGTGAAGGCGTGGATGGCGCCCTTGGTCGCTGAATAGTCGAGCAGTTTGGCGCTGCCCTCCAGCCCTGTCACCGAGCCGGTGTTGATGATGCAGGAACCTTGCTTCAAGTGCGGCAGTGCGGCCTTGGCCATGTGGAAGTAACCGTACACATTGGTACGCAGGGTTTCGTCAAAGCGCTCTTCCGTCAGGTCTTCGAGCGACTCCGCATGCTCCTGGAAGGCGGCGTTGTTGACGAGGATGTCGAGCTTGCCGAGGGACTTCACGGTTTTTTTGACGGCTTCGCGGCAGAAGGCCGCGTCCTTGACGTCGCCCGCGATCAGCACGCAGCGCCGGCCTTCGGCTTCGATGCAGCGCTGGGTCTCTTTTGCGTCCTGGTCGGAACTCAGGTAGGCCACGGCCACGTCTGCGCCTTCGCGCGCGAACAACACGGCCACGGCGCGGCCGATGCCGGAGTCCGCGCCGGTGACCAGCGCGGTCAGGCCCTCGAGCTTGCCGCTGCCTTTGTAGCCCGGTGCCATGAATTGCGGCTTGAGTTCCATGTCGGCTTCCAGGCCGGGCTTGCGCAGGTGCTGCTTCGGCAGCGGCGGCTCGGGATAGTCCTGCAGGCCGGCTTGCACGGCTTTTTTCTGCTTGCCGGCGGTGGCTTCGCGCTCGGCGCGTTTGGCCTCGTCCTTGCTGTCCTGTTCTCGCTGGATCTTTTGCTGTTTGGCGGTAACGGGCTCCGCGCGTGCTGATGGGCGCGTGGAAGGCGTCCGTGAAGAGGGAGTGGTTTTGGGCATGGCGCTTCCTCGAAAGTGGATKGGCGAAAGTGGATGGGTGAAAACCTCCATTTGGAGCGGCTCGCGCCGGGCGCGGTGTAGGAAAGATTCGCGCCTTCACCCCAGCCGTGCCTTGCGGCCGCTGCAGCTTGAGGCCGAATCTTGCACAATCAAGCCAGCTATCTTTCCCATCGCCGCTTTTGTTGCCGCCCGCGCGGCGTTTCATGCAAACCCGACACTTCCTCCAGCTCATCGCGATGTCCGCCCTCTGGGGCGCATCATTTCCCCTGCTGCGTATCGCCAGTCCCGCCCTGGGGCCGTGGGTGGTGGCGGCCATCCGCTGCATCCTGGCCGCGATCGTGCTGGGCCTGCTGATGAGCAGGCTGCGCGGCCGATGGCCGCCACGCGAAGCGTGGCCCCGGCTGGCGCTGCTGAGCATGCTGTCGGTGGTGGTTCCTTTTGTGCTGTACAACTGGGCCGCGCTGGTCATTCCCTCCGGCTATTCGGCGGTGCTCAATGCCACCGCGCCGCTCTTCGGCGTGATGGCCGCCGCGCTGGCGGGCGAGGAAAAACTCACCCGCATCCGCCTGCTTGGCTGTGCGGTCGGCTTTGCCGGCGTTGCGCTGCTGGTGCAGCTGGGACCGGTCGCCGTCACGCCCCGGGTGGTGCTGGCGGCGCTGGCCTGCGTGGCCGCGTCGGCCAGCTACGGCTTCGGCGCCATCCTCATGAAGCGAGCCACCATGGCCTATTCACCCCTGCCCTCGTCGGCGGTGGTGCACATTGCCGCGGCCCTGATCCTGCTCATACCCGGCGGGATCGCCGCGCCCTCGGCCGTCCTGACGCCGGGCGCCGTGGCGGCCGTGACGGTGCTGGGCACGCTGACCTCGGGTTTTATGTACTGGATCAGCATGCGGCTGATGCGCGAGATCCCGGCCAGCGCCGCCACGTCGGCGGCCTTCATGATCCCTCTGTTCGGCGTGACCTGGGGCGGGCTGTTTCTCGGCGAGCCGGTGACGGCCAGCATGCTGCCCGGCTGCGTCCTGGTGCTGTCGGCCACCGCGCTGATCACGGGCTTTAACCCGTTTCGGGCTGCGCCGCCTGAGCCTTGAGAGCGACTAGAGCGGTAGATTTATTTGCGGCTTCGCATGATGTCGGGTGTATTCACCACGACATCAGCGTTCTGCGCCCGCTGGCGCAGCGCATGCTCCATCACCACCAGCGCGAGCAGCGCTTCGGCAATCGGCGTGGCGCGTATGCCCACGCAGGGATCATGACGACCCTTGGTCACCACTTCGGCCGGATTGCCGGCCGTGTCGATCGACCGGCGCGGCGTGATGATGGAACTGGTCGGCTTGATCGCGATCGAGACTTCCAGGGCCTGGCCGGTGCTGATGCCGCCCAGCACTCCAGGGCCTGGCCGGTGCTGATGCCGCCCAGCAC
>NZ_JBFUBY010000420.1:0-2485 GCF_056405515.1 Polaromonas sp. P1_G2 | reverse complement strand
GGTTCAGGCGGATCAGGGATCGCGTTGTTTGAGCGAAGCGAGTTTAGCGAGACCCCGCCTGAACCGAGCACCGCAGGTTGCCCGCAGCGAAGCGAAGGGACGCAGCAACCAGGGTCGCCTTTTCTTTGGTGACTTTCTTTTGGCGAAGCAAAAGAAAGTTACTTGCCGCCGGGCAACCCCCGGCCAGCAGAACCCAGCAAAGAAAACAGCCTTGGAGCAACGAAAAACTCAGAAGCCAGCTCGCTCAGAACTCAGCGTCAAGTTCGTCAATGTCATCCGGCTCCTTCTTGGCCGCAAGCACCCACTCCTTCATAGCCGGCAACTCCATAACCCGCTTGCAATAAGCCATACAAGCCTTGTCCAGCGGCACGTCATAAGTCAGGAAGCGAGTAACAACAGGCGCATACATGGCATCCGCCACCGACAGCTGCTTGCCGAACAAATAAGGTCCGCCATAGGAAGCCAGGCATTCTTTCCAGATCTCCAGCACCCGGTCGATGTCGGCCTGCGCACGCGACCAGACCTTGAAGTTCGGGAAATGGGCCTTGAGGTTCATGGGCAGCGCGGCGCGCAGCGAGGCAAAGCCCGAATGCATTTCGCCGCAAACCGCGCGGCAATGTGCCCGCACCTTGACGTCCGCCGGCAACAGCTGCGCTTTGGGCTTGATTTCATTGAGGTATTCGGCAATCGCCAGCGTGTCCCAGACCTTCACGCCGTTATGCTGCAGCGAGGGCACCAGCATGCTGGACGACAGCAGCAGCATTTCGGCCTTCATGGCCGGATCGTCGGGGGAGATCACTTTTTCGGTGAATTCCAGCCCGGCAAACTTCGCCAGCAGCCAGCCGCGCAGTGCCCAGGCACCGTAGTTTTTGCTGCTGATCGTCAGGACTGCCTTGGCCATGAGATTGCTCCTTGAACCGCAAAGTTGGTCCCCACTGCCCGGGGGTGACCAACCCTCCGCAAGGCTTGTGCCAGCGCGCGGGCAGCCGGTGACGATTGGCCCGTAACTTGCCTGCGTTCACCCCATCCGGGCCACAAACCCGATTCAAGAGCCAGGACTCCCATGCTTTACCAGGCCTACCAACTCCAGTCCGACCTGATGTCGCCGCTTCGCCTGCTGGCCCAAGGCGGCAGCGCGGCGCTCTGGCTGGGCAAAACCGAGGGCAGCCTGCTGCGCAAGTTCTCGGCGTCCATGGAGGTGTTTTCACGCCTGCGCCTGACGCATTCACGCCCGGCCTACGGCATCAGCTCGGTAAAAGTGGGCGAGCGCGAATTCGCGGTCACGGAAGAGGCTGTGCTGTCCATGCCCTTTGGCACCCTGCTGCGCTTCAAAAAGGAAACGCCGGCCGATCTGCCTTTCCAGCCGCCGGTGCTGCTGGTGGCCCCGCTGTCGGGCCACTTCGCCACGCTGCTGCGCGAGACCGTGCGCACCCTGCTGCAGGACCACGACGTCTACATCACCGACTGGCACAACGCGCGCGACGTGGCCTTGCGCCACGGCGCCTTCGCGCTCGACGACTACATAGACCACATGATCCGTTTCACCCAGGCCATAGGCCCGGGCACGCATGTGGTGGCGGTATGCCAGCCCTGCGTGGCGGCGCTGGCGGCGACGGCCGTCATGGCCGAAGACGACGACCCGGCCCAGCCGCGCAGCCTGACCCTGATGGCCGGCCCGGTGGACTGCCGCGTGAACCCGACGGGCGTCAACACGCTGGCCACCAGCAAGCCGATCGAGTGGTTCGAGAAAAACCTGATCAGCCATGTGCCGCTCCCGCACACCGGTTATATGCGGCGCGTGTACCCGGGCTTTGTGCAGCTCAGCGCATTTCTCAGCATGAACCTGGAGCGCCACAAAAAATCATTCCAGGACATGTACCAGCACCTGCTGGACGGCGACTTGGAAAAGGCCAACATCATCCGCGTGTTCTACGACGAGTACCTGGCCGTCAACGACCTGCCCGCCGAGTTCTATCTCGAGACGGTCGAGAAGGTGTTCCAGACCTACGACCTGCCGCTGGGCAAGCTCAGCTACCGCGGCCGCCTCGTGAAACCCGCCGCCATACGCCGCACCGCGCTGATGACGGTCGAAGGCGAACGGGACGACATCTGCTCAGTCGGGCAGACCGTTGCGGCGCAGGACCTTTGCACCGGGATACGGCCTTACATGAAGACGCATCATGTGCAGACGGGGGTTGGGCACTATGGGGTGTTCAGTGGGCGGAAGTGGAATCAGCAGATTTATCCGCGGGTTAGGGAGATGATTCATTCCAGCCTTGGCTGAGGGTGGGGGGCCGGGTCTTGCGCCGGCGGGCGCGCTTCCTCTCTTCTAAGTTCTGCTGGCCGGGGGTTGCCCGGCAGCAAGTAACTTTCTTTTGCTTCGCCAAAAGAAAGTCACCAAAGAAAAGGCGACCCGCAGTCTGGGTCCCTACGCTTCGCTTCGGGCAACCTGCGGTGCTCGACCGGGCAACCTGCGGTGCTCGAC
>NZ_JBFUBY010000419.1:0-3076 GCF_056405515.1 Polaromonas sp. P1_G2 | reverse complement strand
GTTCGATGTGCAGGCGCGCCTTGGGGCCGGCGTAGATGCGGAGGGCTTTCATGAAAATCCGATAGAGCTGCGGGCGTATTGGAGCATCAGGCAAGGCGCAAGGCTGTCCTTTTCGGGACCGCCGCGCCCTCCCCGCCTACTTCTTGAGCGCCGCCAGCTTGCTGAAGGCCGATTCCATGGCCGTGGCGGCCGCGGGCTGTGGCGCGCCGGCACGCCCGCCGCCGTAATTGCCGCCACGGTTCTGCCCACCGGGTGGCCGCGCGCTTTCAAAACGGTTGTCGCGCGGGCCATCGCGGCGCGCCGCTGCGGCGTCCAGCTTCATGGTCAGGCCTATGCGCTTGCGTGCCACGTCGACTTCGGTCACGCGCACTTTCACGATGTCGCCGGTCTTGACGACTTCGCGCGCGTCGTTGACGAACTTGTTGGCGAGCTGGCTCACATGGACCAGGCCGTCCTGGTGCACGCCGATGTCGACAAAGGCGCCGAAGGYCGCGACGTTGCTGACCGTGCCTTCCAGCGTCATGCCTTCTTTCAGGTCCTTGATGTCTTCCACGCCCTCGTTGAAGCGTGCCACCTTGAAATCCGGGCGCGGGTCGCGGCCGGGTTTTTCGAGCTCGGTAATGATGTCTTTGACCGTGATCACGCCGAACTGCTCGTTGGCGAACAGCTCGGGCTTCAGGGTCTTGAGCATTTCGGCGCGGCCCATGAGCTCGGCCACAGGCTTGCCGGTGTGGGCCATGATTTTTTCGACGACCGGGTAGGTTTCAGGGTGCACGCCCGTCATGTCCAGCGGGTTGCTGCCGCTGCGCAGGCGCAAAAAGCCCGCGCTCTGCTCAAAGGTCTTGGCACCCAGGCCGGTCACCTTGAGCAAATCGGCGCGCGAGGCGAAAGCGCCGTTGGCATCGCGCCAGCGCACCACCGACTTGGCGACGGTCTGCGACAGGCCCGAGACGCGCGCCAGCAGCGGCACGCTGGCGGTGTTCAGGTCCACGCCCACACTGTTCACACAGTCCTCGACCACGGTGTCCAGGCTTCGCGCCAGATCGCTCTGGTTCACGTCGTGCTGGTACTGGCCCACACCGATGGACTTGGGGTCGATCTTGACGAGTTCGGCGAGCGGATCCTGCAGGCGGCGCGCAATGCTGGCGGCGCCGCGCAGGCTCACGTCCACGTCGGGCATTTCCTGCGAGGCGAACTCGCTGGCCGAATAGACCGAGGCGCCGGCCTCGCTGACCACGACTTTTTCAATGACCTGCTCAACCTTGGCCATGCCCTTGATCAGGTCGGCAGCAAGTTTGTCAGTCTCGCGGCTGGCCGTGCCGTTGCCGATGGCGATCAGGTTCACGCCGTGTTTTTCGCAGAGCTTGGCCAGGGTGTGCAGCGAGCCGTCCCAGTCCTTGCGCGGCTCRTGCGGGAAGACGGTGGAGGTCTCCACCAGCTTGCCGGTGGCGTCGACCACCGCCACCTTCACGCCGGTGCGGATTCCCGGGTCCAGGCCCATCACCACGCGCGGGCCGGCCGGCGCCGCCAGCAGCAGGTCGCGCAGGTTGTCGGCAAACACCTTGATGGCGACCTTCTCGGCCTCTTCGCGCAGGCGCGTGAAGAGGTCGCGCTCCAGCGAGAGGCTGAGCTTGACGCGCCAGGTCCAGGCCACGGCCTTGCGGATCAAGTCATCGGCCGGGCGCGCCTTGTGGCTCCAGCCCAGGTGCAGGGCGATCTTGCCTTCGGCGATGCTCGGTTTGCCTGGCTCGGCTAGCTCGGGCAGCAGCAGCTTGGCGTCCAGGATTTCCAGGCCGCGGCCGCGGAACACGGCCAGTGCACGGTGCGAAGGCACGCGGCCGATAGGTTCGTCATAGTCGAAGTAGTCGCGGAACTTGCTGTTGTCTGTGTTGTTCTCGTCCTTGCCGGTGACCAGTTTGGAGCTGAACAGCCCTTCGCTCCACAGCCAGTTGCGCAGCGACTGCACCAGGCCCGCATCTTCGGCCCAGCGCTCGGAAAGGATGTCGCGCACGCCGTCCAGCACGGCCTGCACAGTGGTGAAGTCGTCGCCGCTTTCGTTCTTCTCGGCCTTCACAAAGGCCGCGGCCTCGTCGGCCGGCACCAGCGACGGGTCGGCGAACAGCTTGTCGGCCAGCGGCTCGATGCCGGCCTCGCGCGCGATCTGGCCCTTGGTGCGGCGTTTGGGTTTGAAGGGCAGGTACAAGTCTTCCAGGTCCTGCTTGGTGGCGGCGAACTCGAGTGTTCCTGGACTTTGATTTCTGCCGCGATCTGGCGGATGATTTTTTGCATGTCGGGAAAAAGGGCTGAAAAGCTGGAAAGAATGAAACAGGAATGAGCGGCCAGGGCGCGGGGTTTCGCGAACCCACAAACTGACGCCAAGGGTCGGCATTGTCCCACAGGCAAAACGCTCGCCGGCTCCCAATAATGGCCAAGGCTGAAAAGCAATTTCTTACATTTATTCAAGGGGAGACGGACATGAGAATTCGCACGATATTGCTGGTGGTGGGCATCCTGCTGCTGTCGGGCCTGGTGGCCCTCAATCTGGACGAGTTCACGCGCGTGAGCATGCTGAGCCTGGGCTTTACCACCGTGCAGGTCTCACTGGGCCTGCTCATGTTGCTGCTGCTGGTGATCGCCACCGTGGTCTTCCTGGCCACCACGCTCTATATGCAAAGCACCCACCTGCTGGAAACCCGCAAGTACTCGCGCGAACTCAACACCCAGCGCGAACTCGCCGACAAGGCCGAAGCCTCGCGCTTCACCGAACTGCGCAGCTACCTGGAAGTCCAGGCGCTGGCCGCGCAGCACCGCGAAGCCGCCGCGGCTACCGTGCTGGCCGAACGCTTCGCCCAGCAGCAGCAGGCCTTGCTGGCGCGGCTCGAGCAAATCGACAACAGCGTGGCGGCCCATGTGGGCCAGCTGGAAGACCAGCTTGAGCGCCGCAACGGCATGGGCAGCGCGCAAAAAGACCACCTGACCATGCCGCTAGTGTAAGAAACCCCGGCATCGCGCGACCAATGGCCACCAGCAGGCGGCCGCACTTTTCGGGTGCGGCGCCTGTTCAATGCCCCTGGAG
>NZ_JBFUBY010000418.1:0-2500 GCF_056405515.1 Polaromonas sp. P1_G2 | reverse complement strand
GCATCACGGCGCTGCTGGACGCGCGCATGGACGAGATGTATGTCCAGCGCTYTGAATTCAGCGGCGGGCAATGCCGCGCGCTGGGCGAATGCGAACTGGTCCGGCCCGAGGATTTTGTGCCCGATGCCGCCGTCGACCTGCTCGCCGGCAATGTGTTTTCGGTCTACGCGGATCGCCTGCCGGCCGGCTTGTCGGTGCAGGCCGAGGCCCTGCCCACGGCCGCCGCCCTGCTGCGCCTGGCGCCCGTACTGGCCGCCGCCGGGCAGTGTGTGAGCGCCGACCTCGCCCTGCCGCTCTACGTTCGCGATAAAGTAGCGCTCACCACCGAAGAACGCGAGCGGGTCAAGGCCGCCAAACTCGCCGCGCAGCCCCCTTCACCATGAACGCCATCCTCAAGCCCCTCGAAGCCCAGTTCGAAGCCATGACACCCGCATGGCTGGATGCGGTGGTGCGCGTGGAACAGGGTGCCTACGACCACCCCTGGACCCAGGGCAACTTCACCGACTCGCTCAATGCCGGCTACCAGGCGCAGCTGCTCACCGGCGGCAACCCGCCTGATGCCGAATTGCTGGGCTACTTCGTGGCCATGAAGGGCGTGGACGAGGTGCACCTGCTCAACATCACTGTCGCGTCCCAGCACCAGCGCCAGGGCTGGGCCCGCATCATGCTCGATGCGCTGGCTATCTGGTCGCGTGCGCAGGGCGCGCAATGGCTGTGGCTGGAGGTGCGCGTGAGCAATGTGCGCGCCAAGGCGATTTACGAACGCTACGGCTTTCGCCACGTCGGCACGCGCCGCAATTACTACCCGAACGGCGCGTCGGCGCGCGAAGACGCCGTCGTCATGAGCCTGGCCCTATGAGCCTGGACCTCGACAAACGCCATCGCGCCATGCTGCGCGAGATGGGCGTGCGCGTGTGGCTGCCGGTGTCGGAACCTGTTGCTGTTACCGCTGTCGAGGCGGTGGTGGAGGCAGCGCTTGCCCCGCAGGAAACCAGGCCGGCGCCGGCTCCCGCCGTGCCCGTCATGCGTGAGGCCCCGCCGCCTGTGCGCACCCAGCCTCCCCGCCCACCGGTGGTGGCCGCGGCGCCGGCCGAGGCGCGTGAAGCCGTCGCGGCGTACACCGCCGGTGCCTGGAGCATGGGTGCCGCGCAGGCGCTGTACGCCGAGGCCGCCCATGCCGAGGGCGCTCGCTGGCTGGTACTGGCCGAAACGCCGGCGGCCGCGCTCCAGCGCGAACCCTTCAACCCGTTTGAGGGCGAGGCCGGCAAGCTGCTCGACAACATGCTGCGCGCCGCCCGCTTGCACAAGGCCGGCGTGGTACTGCTGGCGCCGCTGGTGCGTGGCGCGGCGGCCGGTGTGGGCGCCGCCCTGCCCGAGGCCCTGCCAACCCTGCTGGCCAGCGCGCAACCCGACGTGGTGCTGGTCATGGGCCGCCTGGCCGCACAGGCTTTGCTGCAGTCCAGCGAGCCTTTCGGCAAACTGCGCGGCCAGGTGCACGGCCTGCACGGCGCTCACACGGTGGTGACTTACGACGCGACTTATTTGCTGCGCAACCCGTCCGACAAGGCCAAGGCCTGGGACGACCTGTGCCTGGCCATGGGCCGTGTGGCCGGGCCCGCAGCCGGTTAAGACCGCTTCAGGCCTTGGCGGTGTCCCGGCTGGGCGCCAGCACCGAGGCGATCGCCGCCACCATCAACACCACCGCCGCCCAGTCCTGCCAGTGCAGCACCTCGCCCAGGCCCAGCGCGCCTGAAAATACGCCCAGGATGGGAATCATCATCACGCTCAGCGTCGAGGCCACCGGCGGCAGTGCGCGCGCCAAGGTGAACCAGGCCGCGTGGGCAAAACCGAAGATCAGCACCGCGTTGTAGAGAATCGCCGCCCAGGTCGTGGGAGAGGGCGCCTTCCACTGCGGCATTTCAAAGACGGTGCCCAGCACGGTCAGTATCACGGCCGTCATCACCGTCATCCAGAACGACAGTGTCAGCGTGGCGGCTGGTATCGTGGTCTTGCGCAGCATCTGCGTGCCCAGCGCCCACACCGCGGCGGCCACCAGCGCGCACAGCACCCCCAACGGGCGGCCGGAGAGATTCGTTAGCTCATACCAGAGCAGCAGCGCCACACCCACCGCGGCCGCCGCCACACCCAGCCAGTTGCGGGTTTTCAGCTTCGCGCCGAAAAACCAGGCGCCCAGCAGCGCCGAAAAAATCGGCATGGTGTAGCCCAGGATGGCGGCGCGCCCGCTGCTGAGGTTTTTCACCGCCAGGATGATCAGCGCATGCCAGACAAACATGTTTGCCGCCGCCAGCCAGAACAGCTCGCGCCACTTGTTGCGCGGTACAAGAAACGGCACCTTGAGCTGCACCATCGCCAGCCCCAGCACCGGAATCCCCAGCCAGATTGAAATCGCCCGGAAGGTCAGCGGCGGATAGTCCGCGATGCCCATCTTCATCACCGGCCAGTTCAAGCCCCAGACCCCGGCCAGTTCAAGCCCCAGACC
>NZ_JBFUBY010000417.1:0-3505 GCF_056405515.1 Polaromonas sp. P1_G2 | reverse complement strand
GGCCAGGGCGGCCTCGCGCAGCACGGCCTCCGCGGCGGCCTGGAGATGGCGGCGCTCCGCGGCGAGCCAGACCTCGAAGGCCGGGCTGCCCGAAAAGTTCATGCCCTCCAGCAGTTCGCGGTCCAGACCGGGCACGCACAGGGCTTGCGCCCAGCTTCCCGACAGCACCGCCCTGAGGTCGACATAACTGGCCGGCGTCAAGGGCAGGGCGATCAGTTCGCCGCGCAGTTCCGCATGGCCGAGCAGGCGGCGCAGTTCGCTGAGGTTCCAGCGCAGGGCGGCCAGCGGGTCTTCGGCATCCTCGAACAGCAAGCCCGCCAGGTGTTTGCGGCTGACCGGCGCATCGCTGCGCACCAGGTAGGCCAGCAGGCCCCAGGCCTTGTGCCCGCGCGGCGCCGGCACGGGCTGGCCGCCGCGCTCCACGCGCGGCGGGCCCAGCAGGTGGACGGCAAGCCCCAGGGGCGGCGGCACGCTGGGGGTTTGCGCGTCCACCGGCGGGCCTCAGGCTTCGGCCGTGGTGGGGTCGATGACGCCGGTGACCCGCGCGACGGAGTCCGCCGGGAAGCCGCCCCTGCGCGCATGCTCCTTCACGAGTTCCTCGCTGGCCGCGTTGTAGATGCAGTACATCTTGCCTCCCGTCAGGTAGCTCTTCACCCACTGCACTTCGGTGCCGAGTTCGCGCAGCACGCCGCACGATTTCTGGGAGATGGAGTGCAGCTCGGCGGGCTTGAGGGCGCCGAGTCCGGGGATGGCACGTTCGATCACGAATTTGGGCATAACAGGCTCCGTAAAAAGTTGAAGGAGACCCGACGATAGGCAGTGTACGTGTGAGCCCGCGTGTGAGGAAATGGGTTCAGAGGGCATGCCGGCCTAGCCCATTTGTGCCTTTTTGCTTACAAGTTGAACGGGCCGGGGCGTGGCGTTCATGGATAGCATCGGAGTGTCCGCAGCGCCCTGCCTGGCGGCGGCCCTTTCCAACAGCAGATTTCCAACAAAAAATGACCCGCCGGCCCTGGCCGGCGGCAACACCGAACCGCTCACCGACATCCTCTCGACGCCCGGCAGCGCGGGGCTGGGCCTGGTGACGCGCATCGAGCGCTCGCCCTACAAGGATGCGGGCACCCGCTACGACCTGTTGCCGCTTTACCTTTACGAGGGCGAGCGGCTGTTCCTGCATGCCAACCGGGGTGGCGTGAAGCTGCTCAACGGCAGCGAGCGGCGGCTGGACCTTTTTGTGGAGCAGCGCCTGGAGGGCTTTCCCACCGAGCGCCTGCCGGCCAGCCTGGCCGGCATGTCGGCGCGTGACTCCGCCATCGACCTCGGCCTGGCCTACCGCTGGCGCCAGCCCTGGGGCACGCTGCAGGCCGAGCTGGTGCACGACATCGGCAACACCTACAAGGGCAATGAATTCCGCCTTGGCTATACCTACGACTGGCGCTCCGGCCCGTGGATGCTGCGCCCCAGCCTGACGGTGGCGTTTCGCGACGCCAAGCTCAACAACTATTACTACGGCGTGCGGACCAGCGAGGCTACAGCGGGCCGTCCCGCCTATGAGCCCGGCGCGGGCGTGCAGACTTCGCTGGGCCTTTACGGCTCCTATGACGTCACGGAACGCTGGCGCCTGCTGGCCGGCGTATCGGCGACGTTTCTGGGAAACAAGGTCAAGGACAGCCCCATCGTGCAAAAAAGCGTGCTGCCCGCGGTCTATGTGGGCGCGGCCTACGACTTCGGCGGCCATAAGCGCGAGTGGGCCGAGGACGGCTCGCCCACTTACTTCAAGGTGCTGTACGGCAAGTCCACCGAGGACGGCTGCCACCTGGCCAAGATCATCACGGCGCAGTGCCTGTCGACGGCCAAGACCAACCCGACCAGCATCAGCGGCGTGCAGATCGGCAAGCCTTTCATCAACAACGTGAACGGCTGGCCGCTGGACTTCATCGGCTATGTGGGCCTGACCCACCACAACGACCGCGGCCTGCAGCCCAACGGACTGCAGCTCGACCTGTTCATGAAAGCCGTGTATTCAGGCTTCCCCTGGAGCGACCGCGTGAAGACCCGGCTGGGCCTGGGCGTGGGGGTGTCGATGGCGCAGCGCGCCCCTTACATCGAGTCCTCCAGCCTGGCGGCCAACGGCAAGCCGGCATCCCGCATGCTCAACTTCCTGGACCCGACCCTCGACGTGAGCCTGGGCGACCTGATCGGCTACCGGCCGCTCAAGGAAACCTACATCGGTTTCGGCGTGTCGCACCGCTCGGGGATTTTTGGCTCGTCGCGCCTGCTGGGCAACGTCAACGGCGGCTCCAACTACATCTACACCTACGTCGAAACGGCGCTGTGACGCGCCGCGCCGGTGTGAGGTGGCGCCGCCGACTGGTTCTGCACATTGCTGGCGGTGATCACGCCGCCGCCCAGGCAGACCTCGCCCTGGTAGAGCACGGCCGACTGCCCCGGTGTAACTGCCCACTGCGCATCGCTGAACGCCAGCTCACAGCCGGCTATGGAGGACTGGCGAAGTTCGCAGGGCGCGTCGGCCTGCCGGTAACGCGTCTTGGCCGCCATGGCGCCCGGCGCCGGTGCGTTGCCGGCCACCCAGCTGCAGTCCTGCGCCGTCAGCATCGTCGATTGCAGCCAGGGATGCTCATGGCCCTGCACCACCCACAGCGTGTTGGTCTCCAGGTCCTTGCGCGCCACGAACCAGGGCTCGTGTTCGCCCACGCCGCGCAGCCCGCGCGCCTGCGCGGCCTTCAAGTCGGCGCCTTTGGCTTTCACGCCGCCTATGCCCAGGCCCTGGCGCTGGCCCAGCGTATAGAAGGACAGGCCCACGTGTTCGCCCAGCACGCGGCCCTTGTCGTTTTTGATGGGGCCGGGCGCCTTGGCGATGTAGCGGTTCAGGAAATCGCGGAAAGGCCGTTCGCCGATGAAGCAGATGCCGGTCGAGTCCTTTTTCTTGGCATTCGGCAGGCCGATCTCGTCGGCAATGCGGCGCACTTCCGTCTTGTGCAGCTCGCCGACCGGGAACAGCGTCTTCGAAAGCTGCGCCTGGTTCAGCCGGTGCAGGAAATAACTCTGGTCCTTGGCCGGGTCCAGGCCCTTGAGCAGCTCATGCCGGCCGCTGGCTTCGTTGTGGCGCACGCGTGCATAGTGTCCGGTCGCGATTTTTTCAGCGCCCAGGCGCATGGCGTGGTCCAGGAAGGCCTTGAACTTGATCTCGGCATTGCACAGGATGTCGGGGTTGGGCGTGCGGCCGGCCTGGTATTCGCGCAGGAATTCGGCGAACACGCGGTCCTTGTAGTCGGCCGCGAAATTGACATGCTCGATCTCGATGCCGATCACGTCGGCCACGGCCGCGGCGTCGACAAAATCAATGTTGGACGAGCAGTATTCGCTGTCGTCGTCATCTTCCCAGTTCTTCATGAAGATGCCGATGACCTCGTGGCCCTGCTGTTTGAGCAGGTGCGCCGTCACCGCGGAGTCCACGCCTCCGCTCAAACCCACGTCGATCCGC
>NZ_JBFUBY010000416.1:0-2524 GCF_056405515.1 Polaromonas sp. P1_G2 | reverse complement strand
CGCAAACGCTGCTCAACGGTTCTTATGACGTCGCGCGCGAGTTCTACAAAGACTACAACGCGGCCTTTATCGCCCACTACAAAAAGACCACCGGCAAGGACGTCAAGGTCGACCAGTCGCATGCGGGCTCCAGCGCGGTGGCGCGTTCGGTGGCCGACGGCCTGGACGCCGACGTGGTCACCATGAACACCTCGACCGACGTGGACTTCCTGGCCAATGCCGGTGTGGTCGCCAAGGACTGGACGAAGAAGTTCCCCGACAATGCCTCGCCCACCACCTCGACCATGCTGTTCCTGGTGCGCAACGGCAACCCCAAGGGCATCAAGGACTGGGACGACCTGATCAAGCCCGGCATCCAGGTGATCGTGGTCAATCCCAAGACCGGCGGCAACGGCCGCTACGCCTACCTGGCTGCCTGGGGTTACGCCAAGAAGAAGGGCGCAAGCGATGCGCAGGCCGCCGAGTTCGTCGGCAAGTTCTACAAAAACGTGCCGGTGCTGGGCAAGGGCGGGCGCGATGCGACCACCGTGTTCCTGCAGCGCAATATCGGTGACGTGCTGATCACCTTCGAGTCCGAGGTGCTGTCGGTGAACCGGGAGTTCGGCGAAGGCAAGGTGGACGCGATTTACCCGTCCATCAGCATCGTGGCGGAAAACCCGGTGGCGGTGGTCGAGCGCACCGTGGCCAAGAAAGGCACGGCCGAACTCGCCAAGGCCTACCTGAGCTACCTTTATTCGGAAGAAGGCCAGGAGATCGCCGCGCGCCACGCGCTGCGCCCGCGTTCGCAGGCCGTGCTGAAAAAATACGCCAGCACCTTCAAGCCGCTGCAGCTCTTCACGGTGCAGGAGGTGTTCGGCAGCCTCGGTGAAGCGCAAAAAGTGCACTTCAACGACGGCGGGCAGTTCGACAAGCTGTACACCGTCAAATAAGCCCGCGCCATGACCGCCTTGTCTTCTGTGGCGCCGCCTTCCGCGGTGGTGCCGGGTGTTGCTGCGGGCAGCAAAAGAGCCGCCAGGCGTGTGCTGCCCGGTTTCCGGCTGACGCTGGGCTACACGGTGCTGTACCTGAGCCTGATCGTGCTGATCCCGATCTCGGCGCTGTTCTTCAAGACCTTCACGCTGAGCTGGGAGCAGTTCATCACCGCCGTGACCTCGCCGCGCGTGCTGGCGTCTTACCGGCTCACCTTCGGAGCCTCGCTGATCGCGGCGCTGGTCAACCTCGTCTTCGGCTTGCTATTGGCCTGGGTGCTGGTGCGCTACAAGTTTCCGGGAAAAAAAATTGTCGATGCGCTGGTCGACCTGCCGTTCGCGCTGCCCACGGCCGTAGCCGGCATTTCGCTCACGGCCTTGCTGGCCGGCAATGGCTGGATAGGCCAGTACCTCGAGCCCATGGGCATCAAGCTGGCCTTCACGCCGGCCGGCGTGGTGATCGCGCTGATCTTCATCGGCCTGCCGTTTGTGGTGCGCACGGTGCAGCCGGTGCTCGAAGATGCCGAGAAAGAGCTTGAAGAAGCCGCGACCTCGCTGGGCGCCACGCGCCTGCAGATCTTCACCAAGGTCATCCTGCCGCACATCACGCCGGCCTTGCTGACCGGTTTTGCCATGGCGTTTGCGCGCGCGATCGGCGAATACGGCTCGGTCATCTTCATCGCCGGCAACATGCCCATGATCTCTGAAATCACGCCGCTCATCATCATCGGCAAGCTGGAGCAGTACGACTATGCCGGCGCCACCGCCGTGGCCGTGGTGATGCTGCTGGTGTCCTTTGTGCTGCTGCTGGTCATCAATGGGCTGCAGGCCTGGCAGCGCCGAAATGCAGGGGCACCCGCATGAGCGCCGCATCATCCCCCATCAACCGCCGCGTCCGCGCCGGCACCACCGAAGCGCCCTGGGTCCGCTACACGCTGATCACTGTGGCATTGCTGTTTGTCGTGCTGTTCCTGGTGCTGCCGCTGGCGGCCGTGTTCACCGAGGCCTTGCGCAAGGGTTTTGGCGCCTACCTTGCGGCGCTGCGCGAACCCGATGCCTGGTCGGCCATCAAGCTGACCTTGATTGCCGCCGTGATCGCCGTGCCGCTGAACCTGGTGTTTGGCGTGGCCGCGGCCTGGGCCATCGCCAAGTATGAGTTCCGCGGCAAGTCGGTCTTGACGACGCTGGTCGACCTGCCGTTTTCGGTCTCGCCCGTGGTGGCCGGCCTGATCTATGTGCTGATCTTCGGCGCGCAGGGCTGGTTCGGGCCCTGGCTGCTGGCGCACGACATCAAGATCATCTTCGCCGTGCCCGGCATTGTGCTGGCCACCGTGTTCGTGACCTTTCCTTTCATCGCGCGCGAACTGATCCCGCTGATGCAGGCGCAGGGCAACGACGAAGAGCAGGCCGCCATCGTGCTGGGCGCCACCGGCTGGCAAACCTTCTGGCACGTCACGCTGCCCAATATCAAGTGGGGCCTGATCTACGGCGTGATTTTGTGCAATGCGCGGGCCATGGGCGAGTTCGGCGCGGTATCGGTGGTCTCGGGCCACATC
>NZ_JBFUBY010000415.1:0-2526 GCF_056405515.1 Polaromonas sp. P1_G2 | reverse complement strand
GCCATGCATGTTCCGGTGGAAATTGCGAAGAAGGCAATTGCCGTCGCCAGGCAATTGCGTGCGGACTGCGCGATCGCTATCGGTGGTGGATCCACCATCGGCCTTGGAAAGGCGATTGCACTGGAATCGTCGCCGGAGTTTCAGATTCCCATTCTTGCAATCCCGACCACTTATGCGGGCAGTGAGGTAACACCGATTTTCRGCGTTACGGAAGGAGGCCTGAAGCGTACGGGAACTGACATGCGTGTGCTGCCCCGGACGGTGCTGTATGACGCTGAGCTCACCCTCTCGCTACCCGTCGGGATGTCTGTCACGAGTGCGTTCAACGCGATGGCGCACGCAGCCGAGGGCTTGTATGCGCAAGATCGTAATCCCGTCATGAGCCTGATGGCTCAAGAAGGCATACGCGCAATCGCCTCTGCACTACCGATCATTGTCAGGGAGCCGGCTAATCGGGAGGCGCGTGGCAATGCGCAGTATGGAGCTTGGCTCTGCGGCACGGTGCTCGGATCGGTGGGGATGGCGCTGCATCACAAGCTGTGCCACACGCTTGGAGGCAGCTTCAATCTGCCGCATGCGGAAACGCACACTGTCATGCTGCCGCATGTGCTTGCCTATAACGAAGTCGCCGCACCCGAGGCCATGCATCGTATTGCGAGCGCCTTGGGACAGTCCTCGGCTCCGCAGGGCCTGCGTGAATTGGCTGCGGAATGTGGCGCACCGGTAGCCCTGCGTCAGATCGGCATGCGTGAGGCAGACCTGGATCGCGCTGCCGATATCGCATGCGCCAACCCCTACTGGAACCCGCGACCACTGCAGCGTGATGCGATTCGTGCGCTTTTGCAAGATGCGTTCGACGGCGTCAATCCCAGGGGCTGATCGGTATGAAGTCACATGAAATCAATGCACAAGCCCATGTTCTGGCAAAGAGGGCATTTGCCTGGTGATGAATTTTTTCTGTGGTGGCTACCAGAAATGTTTCCTATATGAGTGTTAGTTCAGGTGTTGAGGCGGTTAGGTCACGCCAGAAGGATTGAAGATGAAATTTTTACGAAATGCCTGGTATGCGGGATCTTGGGCAAAGGACATCACCTCCGAGACCTTGCTTTATCGCAAGATCATCAACGAGCCATTGCTTTTCACAAGGCGGGAGGACGGAACACCGGTTGTCATGTCGAATGTGTGCCCGCACCGGTTCGCGCCATTGCACCTCGGCTGCAAGACGGGCGACCGCATTCGCTGCGGCTACCACGGCCTCGAGTTCAACACTGAGGGCCAGTGTGTGCACAATCCAAACACCCCGGGCGCTATTCCAGAGGCAATGAAAGTGCCGACCTACCCGGTTGTCGAAAAGCACACGATGCTGTGGGTCTGGATGGGCGACCAGCCGCCTGATGAGAGTCTGATCCCCGATTTCTCTGTCATGGTGGACGGCGATGGCCTGTCCCGTCACCGTGACCATTTCACGATGAACGTGAATGTCGAGTTGATCTCGAATAACGTCATGGATCTAAGTCATGCATCCTTTCTGCATGCGGGATTGCTGGCCACGCCGGAGCATGCGAATGCCGAGATCAAAGTCAGGCAGGACGGCCGAACTGTAAGTTGCGAGCGCTGGTCGCGTGATGTTCCGGTGCCGCAGGTCTTCGATCTAATGTTCCGTCGTGACAAAAAGAACGTGGACTTCTGGAACATCATGCGCTGGGATCCACCATCGTGCTTTCTGCTCGATGTTGGTTGCCATGCGCCGGGGGATACCCGGGAAGATGGGGCGGGCTACATGGGCATCCACATCCTGGCAGCCGAGACCGAAACGACCACGCACTATCACGTGGGCATCGTTCGCAAGCCGATTAGCGAAGCGGACCAGGAGTTTGAGGCCGAAATCGCCAAGCTGAGATTGCATGCGTTTCAGGGACAGGACGAACCCATGATGGAGGCGATGCAAGACATGTTGGGCATCGAGGAGCTGCTCAAACGCAAGCCGGTCCTGTTCAATGTCGACAGCGGTCCCGTCCGCATGAAGCGAGTTCTCGAGGAACTTCTTGCAAAAGAAGCCAAGTCGGCTCGTGGAGTGGATTCGGTTTCAGACTCCTCGCCATGAGTGAGCTAAATCTAACCGTGCAAGTGGCGCGCAAATGGACCGAAGCTGTTGACATCTGCGTGTTGGAGCTGGCTAGTGCGGACCCACAGCAGGCATTGCCGGCTTTCTCGGCAGGCTCACATATCGACGTCCAGATTCCGGGTGGAGTCACAAGGCAATACTCACTGTGCAACGATTCTTCCGAGCGCCATCGCTATCTAATCGGTGTTCTTAAGGACCCGAAGTCGCGGGGTGGGTCAAGGGCGATGCATGAGATCGTTCAAGAGGGAGACCTGCTGCGCATCAGCGTGCCCAAGAACCATTTCGCCCTCTCGCATGCGGCAAAGCACAGCGTTCTGTTGGCGGGCGGTATCGGTGTCACGCCCATTCTGTGTATGGCTGAGCGGTTGGCCATTGCGAGCGAAAAATTCGAGATGCATTAC
>NZ_JBFUBY010000414.1:0-2542 GCF_056405515.1 Polaromonas sp. P1_G2 | reverse complement strand
GTATTGGGCGGCATTGGTTTTTTGCGCCCTGAACCATTGGTATGCGCCGTGCCCGGGCACAGAGAACCAAAGACTTAGCGTCTATTCAGCGCCCGACGATTGCCTTCCAGTGCCTGGGCTCCACCGGCGTGATCGACAGCCGGTTGCCCTTGCGCAGGATGATCAGGTCTTCAAGCTCGGGCCGCGCGCGCAGCTCGGGCAAGGTGATGTTGGGAATCTTCTTCGTCACTTGCACATCGACCAGCAGCCAGCGCGGCTCCTCGCGCTTGGACTTGGGATCGTAGTAGGGCGACTTCGGGTCGAACTGCGTAGGGTCGGGGTAGGCCGTAGACGCCACACGCGCGATGCCGACAATGCCCGGCTCGGCGCAACTCGAGTGGTAGAACAGCACGCCGTCCCCGACCTTCATCCCGTCACGCATGAAGTTGCGCGCCTGGTAGTTGCGAACACCGACCCAGGGGACTGTCGAGTTTTTCGCCGAGAGCGCATCGTCGACGGAGCACTCTTCGGGTTCGGATTTCATGAGCCAGTAGCTTGTCATGGGGGTGGCCTTGATGGGTGTAATCGAGATGGCTTGATTTTTTTTTGGACAGTTTAATGCGAGGCGAATGAACTTCTCAGGCCTATCAGTTGGTATCGATACGAGAAATAGTGCGTATTCCAGTGCAACACTGCCACGAGTTCCAGTCCAAAACCGCCGCCCATTCCAGTTCAAGGTAGGCGGCTCATTCCAATTAAAATCCGCCGCTTGGGCGGGCTTGCTTCATGGCCTCCAGCCGATCAGACTTTTGAGAACTTGCGTTTGCATTGTTGACGCATTGACTCGCTTTTTAGCTCCCACCCGCTACGAGTAGCCGCTGACCAAGCGATCAAGGATCGCATCTGCTACGGTAGCGGCTTCACGCGGACCATAGGCGGCCTCTATTGACAACTTTTCCTTCAATGACTTCAGCTTTCATAGCTCCGCCGCGAAGGGGCCCCATCAGAAAGTCAATGTAGTAGTGACTACCATCTTGATAGGGAGCAATGTTTGCCTCACCCATTTCGTGTGATTCGTTCGCTTTTACTTTCAGCTTGTTCTCGGCAAAGAGCTTGAACGACACTAGCTGACGGCACTCAGTGCTTCTATCAGTAATGAGCCATGCCTTGCATACAGGGGTATGCGGTTCATCTTCGTCAATAGACATTGGCTCATGCATAGCTACCCAAACGCCGCGCTCAAGTTGAGCAGGATGGTTCTTCGACCAGTGTTGCTTGATGAAATCAAGAAGAGTTACTTCATTGTTCATGATTTGCGTGCCGAAAAAACACTATCGAATGCTTGGGGTAAAGACGAACAAAATTGCGGCGTCTTCTATCGGGGACGCTCGTTCATTTTGGGTTTACCCAGTGACGAACGGCCTCGCCCTGGTGATTCACGTAGATTGAAGTTTGACCACCAAATTGGCTTTGGCAAGCACCAATGACCCAATGCTCGGGACTCAGCGTCAACGAGAAACCCGGGCGCCAAGGCAACGAATTTTCCATGGCGTAGGTGCGAGCGACAGACATTGCAGCAATAGGATCTAGAGACGCTACTTCGGGAATGACATTCCCATTGGTTTGGCTGACTCGAATGATGCGCTCACATTCAGCTTGAATCTGCCATTCGCCGTTGTCAAGTTCGAGCCAGTACGGTGGTTGCCATGGCCACCCCCGGTCACGCGCAGAGATGCAAGCAATCCTAAATGCTTCGATTTCGTCTGTAACCATATGCGCCGTCTAGCAGACGGGGATAGTTGAGCTGCTAATCACTATAGCTCACCGCTRGCGGTGGAATATGCGGTGGTGCAGGAGAAGGATGTGCCGGTACCCAACAAGCTGGTGACGGCCTGACGAGAGCGTTCCTGGTGCGGAATGGTTCGACACATCCCTCGATGAAATTAAGTCGATCATCGATTTCACAGGCTCCATCCGCCAGTGACAGCATTGGCCGTTTACTAGGGAGCGCTCTAGTCGGTGTGAATTACGGCTTTTGCAGCGCGTGCGTCAATTGTGAATCGCTGCGAACGACTTTGTGGGCCTACCGCACGACGCCGTCTTTTCTCATCTGGGCAAATACTCGTCCCACAAGTGCCTTGCTGCAGTCTCCATAGTTGCCGCATAGGAAAGGATTCAGGTTCTCGTGTTTGGTGACGGCCGACCACGTCTGTTTGTACGCGTTTCCTCCGACTTTTTCAAACAGGCTGAAATCCCAGGCCGTATCCCCATTCCAGCCAAGATCCCGGTTGCCAATAACTTCGGTTCGCTTGGTGAAAGAAAGGGCCTTTATAACTAGAACTGGTTGGTTGGAGGAAGGGTAGGGGATACCTGAACGTAAGGCTTTGACAGAGATTACTTCGACTTTTGCGTCGATTCCCGCTGCCTCTGCTTCACTACGAGCGCTTGCTACCAAGTGGTCGATGAAGCCCTGGTAGTCGGCGGACTTTGATGCGAAAGGCACGGAGCCCTTGTAGGAGGAAAAAGCTGCGCTGATTACGTCGTTGTCGATCAGTACCACCAG
>NZ_JBFUBY010000413.1:0-2553 GCF_056405515.1 Polaromonas sp. P1_G2 | reverse complement strand
GGTTTGCGCCATCACGTCCAGGTCAGATCGCACGGCGGTGTCCATGCCGACGCTGATGCCGGCGTTGGCGATCACGACATCGGGCACGCCTTGCGCGGCCACGCAGGCCAGGCCTGCCGCGACGATGCTGTCGGTGTCGGCCACATCGGCGCTGTAGACCTGGTAGCGGCCCGCGCCAAGGGCGTTGGCCTCTGCCCAGGCCTGGACCTCCGCCGTGCGGCGCGCGGCCAGCGCCAGCCGGTAGCCCGCTGAATAAAACCGCATGGCCAGTGCCTGGCCTATGCCGCTGGACGCTCCGGTGATGAATACGAGTCTGGACATAGGCGGCCGTTAAAAAAGCCGGCCGCTAAGGCGTGGCCGGTCTGGTGGAACTTGCCGGCGCCGATGGTGCCGTCGGCAAGGTCAAGCTGGGAAGGCCCGCAGCGCTCGCCGCGGAGCGGGGCACCAGGATGCCGTGGACGCGGCCCTTGAGGTCGGCCACCTGGTCCAGGTTGTCATACGCGAAAGTGTCACCGACAAACTGGTCGGTGCCGCGGATCAGCAACACGGGCTTGTGGGATTTCACGCGCTCGTCGTTCAGGAAAGCATGCAGGAACTCGCCGCGAAACTCCATGCGCGGCGTTTCCTTGCCGCTGGCATCCGTGCTGGCTTCCCTGACCACCCGCGCATTGCCGGCCAGCTGCACTTCCGAGCCGTCGCCGTTGGAATAAGCGCGGTTGGCCGTGGCGACGGTGATGCGGCCGTCGGGGCTGATGCTGCGGATCCTCGCCTGGTCGATCTCAAGAATGTCGGTGTCCGGGAAATGCCTGGCCTCGATGCCGTAGATCTCGCTCTTGAGCTGGCCGCCCTCGTCAAAAGTCTTGACGGTGAACTTGCGCATGAAATAGTCAATGTCGTGGCTGGCTTCGCGCACGGCTTCCGGCGTGCTGAAAATGGGCGTGTTGCGCACCAGCCAGTAGGTCCCCAGCGCCAGCGCGCCCATCATCAGCAGCGGCATATAGATGGCCATGCTGTCCCACACGCGCAGCAAGCTGCGCCAGGCCCTCCTGAGCGGCCGGAACGGGCCGCTGCGGCCCGCGCCTGAGTTCTGCGTCGCGGTCGTCATTGGCGGTATTCCTCAAGGAGCTCGGCGTAGCGCCCGCTTGCGACGAGCAACAGGTCGCAGAACTCGCGCGCCGCGCCCTGGCCACCCGGCACCCGCGTGACATGGTGGGCTTGCGCCAAGACTTCCGCGTGCGCATTGGACGGCGCGCAGCTCAAGGCTACGCGGGACATCACCGGCAGGTCCGGCCAGTCGTCGCCCATGGCGGCCGCCGCGGTCCAATCCAGGCCCAACGCCTGCAGTGTGGTTTCGGCCGCGGGTCGCTTGTCTTCAGTGCCGAAATACGCATGCGCAATGCCCAGCGCCTGCAGGCGGGCGCGCAGCACATGGCTGTCACGCCCGGTGATGATCACCGGGGTGATGCCGCAGCGCTGCAACAATTTCAGGCCGTGGCCGTCCAGCGTGTTGAAGCGTTTGATGATTTCACCAGCGGGGCGGTAGCCACCGCCGGGCTGGGCCAGCGGATGGCCGTCTGGGTACTCCGAGAAATACAGGCCGCCGTCGGTCAGCACGCCATCGACGTCAAAAAAAGCCACCTTGACCCCCTGCGCACGCAGCAGCAGTTCGGGAGCGAAGTTCAGGACAGGCGTGACAGCCATCAGATGACTTTCGCGCGCATCAGGTCGTTGGTGTTGAGCGCGCCGCACAGCACGCCGGCCTCGTCGACCACCAGCACGCTGGTGATGCGATGCTGCTCCATCAACGCGACCGCTTCAACCGCCAGCGAATCCGCCCGCACGGTGCGCGGGTCGGCATGCATCACGTCACCGGCCTTGCTGCTGCGCAGGTCCACGCCTTTTTCGATCAGGCGGCGCAAGTCGCCGTCGGTGAAAATGCCGAGCACGCGCCGCGCGCCGTCGACCACGGCGGAGGCCCCAAGGCCCTTGACGCTCATCTCGCGCATGAGGTCGGTGAAACTGGTGTCGGGCCGCACCTGCGGCACGTCGTCGCCGCTGCGCATCACGTCGCTGACGTGCGTCAGCAGCTTGCGGCCCAGCGCGCCGCCCGGGTGCGAGCGGGCAAAGTCCTCTTCCTTGAAGCCGCGCACGTCGAGCAGCGCCACGGCCAGCGCATCGCCCATGGCGAGCTGGGCGGTGGTGCTGGCCGTCGGCGCCAGGTTCAATGGGCAGGCTTCCAGCGCGACGCTGCTGTCGAGCGTGACGCGCGCGTAGCGCGCCAGCGCGGACTGGGCGCCGCCGGTGATGGCGATCATGGGCACGCCCTGGCGGCTCAGCACCGGCAGGATCACCGTGAGTTCCTCGCTTTCGCCGCTGTTGGAGATCGCCAGCACCACGTCCTGGCCGGTGATCATGCCCAGGTCGCCATGGCTGGCTTCGGCCGGATGCACAAACATGGCGGGGGTGCCGGTGGAGGCCAGCGTGGCCGCGATCTTGCGGCCTATGTGGCCGCTTTTGCCCATGCCCATGACCACCACGCGGCCCGGGCAGGCC
>NZ_JBFUBY010000412.1:0-4121 GCF_056405515.1 Polaromonas sp. P1_G2 | reverse complement strand
GGGTTGCTTGGGGCAGGTGTGAAGGGTTGCCAGCGCGTCCTGCAGGCCTTCCACTTGCGTTTTTCCCAAGGATAGCATGCACCCCTGACAGCACCTTACAGGCAAGGGCTTCCCGGCGGGAAGGCGCGCTCAGGTAAACAGCTTGCGGGCGCGGTCCAGGTCTTCTGCGGTGTCGACGCCCGGGCCGGGCGCGTCGTCGGTGATGTGCACGGCGATGCGGTGGCCATGCCACAGGGCGCGCAGCTGCTCCAGTTGCTCGAGCTGCTCCAGCGGCGCCTGGGGAAGGCGGGGAAACTCCCGCAGAAAACCCACGCGGTAGCCGTAGATGCCTACATGGCGCAGCGGCTTGGGCAGCGTGCTGCCGGTTTCCCACCAGGCCTGGCCGGCGAAGTCGCGGCCCGCCGGAATCGGTGAGCGGCTGAAGTAGAGCGCGGTGTGGCGGGCATCCAGCACCACCTTGACCACGTTCGGGTTCTGCAGGTCGGCCAGCTGGCCTATGGGGTGCGCCGCAGTGCTCATGGCGCAGTCGAGCCGTTCGTTGAGCAGGCTCGCCACGGCGTTGATCAGCGCCGGGGCTATCAGCGGCTCGTCGCCCTGGACGTTGACCACGATGTCCTCATCCGCCAGGCCCAGCACGCCGCAGGCTTCGGCCAGCCGGTCGCTGCCGCTGGGGTGGTCGACGCGGGTCAGCACGGCCGAGACGCCGAAGGACGCGCATCTTTCAATGATTTCCTGGCTGTCGGTTGCGACGACGGTGCGCAAGGCCGCGCTTTGCATGGCGCGCTGGGCAACGCGCACAACCATGGGGGCGCCGCCTATGTCGGCCAGCGGCTTGTTGGGAAGGCGGGTGGAGGCCAGCCGGGCCGGGATCAGGACAGTGAAGCTCACAGGCCCAGCTCTTCGTCGGTCATGGTGCGTGCTTCGCTTTCCAGCAGCACGGGCAGGCCGTCGCGCACGGGGTAAGCCAGCCGGGCGCTGCGGGAGAGCAGTTCCTGTTTTTCCCGGTCGTAGTCAAGCGGGCCTTTGGTCACGGGGCAGACCAGCAATTCAAGCAGTTTGGTGTCCATGTTTCGATGGTAATGGAGAAAGCAGGGGCGCCAGCAGTGCGTCAAAGGCGGCGAAAAAGGCCGGTTCAGGCGAAAACACCAGGGGCACGGCCAGCAGGTCCAACCCGGCGGCGCCCGGCAGGGCAAACAGCTTGACGGCGTCCTTTTCGGTGCACAGCACGGTCCGGCCTCGCAGCCCAGCCAGGTCGGCCTCGCTGAAGACATGGTGGTCGGGCAGGGTGATGGTGGCTTCCAGCGTCAGGCCGCGGTCCTCCAGCATGCCGAAAAACGCCTGTGGATTGGCGATGCCCGCCAGCGCCGTCACCGGCCGGCCGCGCAAGCCGGCCAGCGCGACCCGGTCGCCGCCGGGTGACCAGGCGTCTTCCGCCAGTTGCCGGCTGGAGGTGAAGCCTTCGAAGGCGGGTTTTTGCCCGGTATGGAGCACAAGGTCCAGGCCATGACGTTTGCGCCCGGGCCAGGGTTCGCGCAGCGGGCCGGCCGGCAGCAGCCAGCCCCGCAATATGCCGCGCCTGGAGATGCCTGACAAGGGCGATTACCAAGGGGGTTTTGCCGGCCCCGCCGGCGACCACATTGCCGACCACCACAACGGGAACCTTGAAACGCTCGGACCGCAGGAGGCCGTGGCGGTACAGGGCCCGGCGCAGGCGCACCAGCAGGCCGTATAGCTGAGCCAGCGGCCAGAGCAGGCATGCCAGCGCCCCACGGGTGAGCCAGGCGTTCTGCAGAAGGTGTTTCACGGCCGTTTCGCGGGGGAGGGCGGCTGTTGCGGCCGGGAGTGGCCAGGGGCTTATTTCGCCCCGCCCATCGCGGCGCTCTGTGTGGCAAAAGTGATTTGTGTGAGGCCCTGGCGGCGCGCCGCCTCCATGACGGTGATGACCGCCTGGTGCGTGGCGCTGGCGTCGGCACTGATGATGATGACGCTCTCCTTGCCAGCCTTGGCCGCCTCGGCCAGCGCGGTGCCCAGCGCCTCGATGCCGCGGCCTTCGACCAGGGTCTTGTTCACCATGTAGCGGCCGTCGCTGCTCACCGCGACAATGACTTCCTTGGGATAGTCGCGTTGCTGCTCGGCGTCGGCTACCGGCAACTTGACCTGGAGCTCGGTGAACTTGCTGTAGGTGGTGGACAGCATCAGGAAGATCAGCACCACGAGCAGCACGTCGATGAAGGGGATCAGGTTGATCTCCGGTTCGTCGTGGGGATGCGGGCGGAAGTTCATTTGCGGAGAGTATTGAGGTGGCGGACGAAGCGCTCGGCGGCCAGTTCCATGCTCAGCAGGTAGCCATCCACGCGGGCCCGGAAATAGCGCCAGAAGATCAGCGCTGGAATGGCCACCATCAGGCCGAAAGCCGTGTTGTAGAGCGCGATCGAAATACCGTGCGCCAGCTGCGCCGGGTTGCCGCCGGTCGCGCCGCCGACACCGCCGCCGCCCGCCTGGGAGCCGAAGATTYCAATCATGCCGATCACCGTGCCCAGCAGGCCCAGCAGCGGGGCGGCGGAGGCGATGGTCGCCAGGGCCGCGAGGTAGCGCTCCAGCTTGTGCGCCGCCTGGCGCCCGGCGCCTTCGAGGATGGAGCGCAGATCGTCCTCGCTGATGCGTGGGTTGGTGTTCAGCGCGCGAAAGCCGCTGGCCAATACTTCACCGAGCACCGAGTTCTGCTCGAGCTGCGCGACGACGTCGGGCGAAGGAATGGACGCGCGGGAGACGGTGATGGCTTCGTCAAGCAGCTTGGGGGGCGCGACTTTGCGGATTTTGAGGCTGGTGAAACGCTCGATAACCAGGGCGAGAGCCAAGACGGAACAGGCAACCAAGGGCCAGATCGGCCAGCCTGCGGCTTGTATGATCGAAAACAATGCACATCTCCAAGCAGATAATTTGTGGTGGATTATGGCTTACAGATACTGCAGCGCCGCGCGATGCGCGGCGCATCCACCACGAATGTTTTCAATATCCGGTTTTTGTCAGACGTAGCCCACAGAAGTTGTGGATAACTTTGTGAGCAAGTGAGGGCGGTGCGCCCGCCAAGCCGCGTCAAATCGTGAATATGACAAAACGATGAAAATTTGAGCAGAATTAAGTTATTCAAAATCAATGAGTTACACGAATTTATCGCGTCATCCGCAGGGAACAGGGTCTTTCACCCATGCGGGACGGCGCTCTGTGGAGTACTGCCCCCGCGAAATCAAGGGGTTTGGCCGTGTTTGAGCCAGCGGCGCGTCCCGAGAGGCCGTTTCCGGCCGGACGCGAGGCGGGTGTGCGTATCTGGCCGGTGGGCTCCCTGCTGCGCGCGATTGCGGACAGCCTGGAGGCGCGCTTCAACCCGGTAGCGGTGCAGGGCGAAATCAGCGGGTTTTCGCGGGCGGCCAGCGGCCATTGCTATTTTTCCCTCAAGGATGAGCAGGGCCAGATCCGCTGCGCCATGTTTCGCCGCGCGGCCGGTTTGCTCGATTTCGCCCCGCGGGACGGCCAACTGGTGGAGCTGCGCGGCCGCTTGGGCGTGTATGAACCGCGCGGCGAGCTGCAGTTGGTGGTGGAATCCATGCGTCAGGCCGGGCAGGGCAACCTGTTCGAGCAGTTCCTGCAGCTCAAGGCCAAGCTGGAGGCTGAGGGCCTTTTCGAGCAGGGCCGCAAGCGCCCCTTGCCCCTGTTGCCGCGTGCGATCGGCGTCGTCACCTCGCTGGGCGCCGCGGCCCTGCATGACGTGGTGAGCGCGCTGCAGCGGCGTGTGCCGCACATCCCCGTGGTGGTCTACCCGGCCAGCGTGCAGGGCGCGCAGGCTGCGGGCGAATTGCGCGAGGCCCTCCATAAGGCCTACCAGAGGCGCGCCCAGGACCGGGTTGACGTCCTGCTGCTGGTGCGCGGCGGCGGCGCTATGGAAGACTTGTGGGCCTTCAATGACGAACAGCTCGCGCGGGCCATCGTGGCCTCGCCGGTGCCGGTGGTCAGCGGCGTGGGCCATGAAACCGACTTCACCATCGCCGACTTTTGCGCCGACGTGCGCGCGCCGACGCCCACCGCTGCTGCCGAGCTGTGCGCGCAGCCGCAAAGCACCTGGC
>NZ_JBFUBY010000411.1:0-3984 GCF_056405515.1 Polaromonas sp. P1_G2 | reverse complement strand
GCTGCGGCATCGTCACCGTGCGCCAGCAGCCGCAAACCGCCAAGGGCACCATCTTCGTCACGCTGGAAGACGAAACCGGCCCGGTCAACGTCATCGTCTGGAAGTCCCTACGCGAGGCGCAGCGCGCCGAGCTGCTGCATTCGCGCCTGCTGGCGGTGTACGGCGTGTGGCAGCGCAGCGAGGAAAGCGGCACCGCCAAAGGTTATGGCGCGGTGCGCAACCTGGTGGCGCACCGGCTGGAAGACCTCACGCCGCTGCTGGGGCGGCTGGGCACGTTCAGCCGCGACTTTCATTGAGGCGCGGCCCGGGACCGCAGGCCTTTGCGGACCGGCTTGCTCAGGAGGCGGTGTGCGACGCGTGCTCCCGGCGCGCATCGTCCAGCAACTTGCGCACTTCCTCATCCGTGGCCTGGGGGAAGTGCCGGTACCACTGGCTCACGGCGCCGAAATCTTCGGGGCGGGCCGGGCAGACGACGTCCGTGGCCTGCTCCTCCAGGCTGCGGCATCCCTGCACGGAGCCGACCGGCACGGCCGCCACTAGGGCGTGCGGGTGCTGCTGCCGGATCGCCAGCACGGCCGCCTGCATGGTGGCGCCGGTGGCCAGCCCGTCGTCCACCACGATGACGGTACGGCCCATGATGGAGATAGCGGGCCGCTGCCGGCGGTACAGCTGCTCACGCCGCATCAGTTCCGCTTCTTCCCGAGCCAGCACGGCGGCCATGGCTTGCGGCTGCGGCGCCGCGCCCGGCAGCGGGTTCATCACCCGCACGCCGCCGCTGGCGATGGCCCCGATAGCGTATTCCTCATGTCCCGGATAACCGAGTTTGCGCACCACAAAGATGTCCAGCGGTGCCCCGAGTTCCCGGGCCACCTCGCGCCCCACGGCCACGCCGCCGCGCGGCAGGGCCAGCACCAGCAGGTCGGGGCGCCCACGGTAAGAAGCCAAGGCGCCGGCCAGCAGATGCCCGGCATGGACGCGGTCACGGTAGGGCAGCGGGAGGTCCGTCATACGGATGTTCCAGGCAGGCTTCCAGGCTAAAAGGGCGGGTCCGGCCTGCCTGTCAGAACCTTCCCATTCTTCTGTAGGAATGCCGCGGCGCGCATAAGACCGCCAGCCGCGAGGTGCTCAGCGCTTTTGCGCTTCGTCGGCTTCCGCCGCGCTCTGCTGCATGGCGTGCTCCAGCAGCTTGCTGTAGTTCTCCAGTTTTTTATACAGCAGGCGCACTTCCAGCGCGTTGTGGATGCGCGTCTTGACTTCGACCAGGTCAAACGGCTTGCTGATGAAATCCTTGGCACCGGCCTGCAAGGCGCGTAGCTTGTGGGCCGGCTCCGCGGTCAGCACGATGACAGAGAGGTATTTGTCCTGCTTGTCTTCCTTCAGCGCCTCCATCACCTGGAAACCGTCCATGCCGGGCATTTTCAGGTCCAGCAGGATCAGGTCGTAGCGATGCTCCGCGTGTAGCGCGGCCACTTCGAGCGGGTTGGTGGTGGAACTGACCTGGGTGTAGCCGGCGCCCGCCAGCAACTGCTCAAGCAACTGCACATTGACGGGCTGGTCGTCCACGATCAGGATGCTGCCGTTCAGGATGTCGAATTCGGTGTTCATGCGGTTTTCTCCGGAAAGAGGGGCGGCCTGGACCGGGTTTTAGAAAACTCCAGCGCGAGGTCCAGGGTGTTCATGAATTCCTGGATCTTGATGGGCTTGGTGAGGTAGTAGAAGAACCCGGCCTCCATGCCTTTTTCGATGTCACGCGGCATGGCGTTGGCGCTGAGCGCCACCACCGGGATATGCGCGGTCAACGGGTTTGCGCACAAAATTTGCACCACCTTGATACCGCTGATGCCCGGAAGGTTGATGTCCATCAGGATGACGTCGGGCTGCAAGGCCTTGGCCATCGCGATGCCGCTGATGCCGTCGCGGGCGGACAGCAGCCGTATGTCGGAGCGGCGCGCGATGAGGTCTTCCACCAGCATCAGGTTGGCCGGGTTGTCCTCCACATACAGCAGTGTGCGCGCGCCGGGATCCGTGAGCACCTGGCTTTGAACGGCCGGTGACAGGGTGCCCAGATCCGTGTGAAGTTCGCGTTCTTCGGTGAGGTCCATTTCGATCCAGAACACACTGCCCCGGCCGACCACGCTCTCGACGCCGATAGCGCCGCCCATGAGTTCGATGAGGCGCTTGGTCATCACCAGGCCGATGCCGGTGCCTTGCTCGGTACTGGCCTCCTGGCTGATCAGCTCCAGTAAATACCAGCCCGCCTGCAGGATCTGGTCGACGCTGCGCTTTTGCGACGGCGTGGGCTGCGGCGTGCCGGATTCGATCAGCTGCGCAAAGCCGAGGATGGCGCTGAGCGGCGTGCGCAGTTCGTGGCTCATGCTGGAGAGGAAGTCGGATTTCGCGAGGTTGGCTTTTTCAGCCACGGCCATCGCTTCCTTCAAGGCCACTTCGACCTGCTTGCGCACCGAGTTGTCGGTGCCTATCAGCAGGTAGCCGATGATGGTGCCGAAGTCGTCGCGCAAGGCGGTGATGGACACGATGGCCGGAAAGCGGCTGCCGTCCTTGCAGATGTAAGTCAGCTCGTAAATGTCTTCAATGCCGCGCGAGGCCTTGAAAGCCAGCGCTTCAAAGCCCGGCGTGATGGTGGTGGCAAGCTCCAGGCTTAGCGCCTGCGCTCGGGCCATCACTTCCTGCGGGTCGTGGATGTCGCTGGGATTGATCTTGTTGACGACCTCGGCGGCCATATAGCCCAGCATGCGCTCGGCGCCGACGTTGAAGAGCTGGATGATGCCTTTTTCATCGGTCGCGATGATGGAAAAATTTTCGCTCGTCAGGATGGCCGTCTGCAGCGCGCCGGTTTTGAGCAAGGCCTCCTGGCGCTTGACTTCGATGCCGTCGGCTTTGGCGAGCGCATCAAGGGCGCTCAGGCTGGGAAGGGGTGACATCGGCCATGTTCCTGTAAAAGTAACGACGGATCGTGCTGGGTGGCGCCGCTGGGCGGCGTATCTACGATCCTGGCCGGGGAGGGGGAAGTCTCTGGAAAGACTCCGGCAGTGTACAGCGCATGGCCGGAAAGGCCCTGCGCCAGCGCAGGCGGGCCCTAGCTGTTTGCCCGCCGGTAAAACGCCAGTGAGCCCGCCAGCGCCAGCAGCGCGCCGCCGCAGGCGCGGTCTATCCAGCGTGTGGCCGACGCTTTGAGCAGGCGAATCGCCTTCGCGCCGATAAAGGCATAGCCGAACATCACGGAAAAATCGATGCCGGCGAACACCAGTGCAATCGCGAGGTACTGCGGCGCCTGCGCGGCGGCCGGGTCTATGAACTGCGGCAGCAGGGCCGAACAGAAAAGGTAGCCCTTGGGGTTGGTCACCGCCACCAGGAAAGACTTCATGAAGATCGCCCGGCCGCCGTGCTGCGTGCCGGGAGCGCCTTCGGGGATTTCAAACCCGCCGCGCGAGCGCAGCAGGCGTATCCCCAGCCAGGCCAGGTAGGCCGCACCGGCCCACTTGAGCACCGAAAACCAGAACTCGGAAGCGGCCAGCAGCGCGCCCAGGCCCAGGGCCACCGCGCCCACCAGGACAAAATCGGACAGCACCGCGCCCAGCATGCCGGGTACCGAGCGGCGCACGCCGTAGCGCGAGCCGTTGGCCAGCGCCAGCAGGACCGTGGGGCCGGGCGTGGCAATGGCCACCAGCGCGACGACGGAAAACAGCAGCAAGGTGGTGGTGTTCATGCTGCGGCCTCACAGCCTTCGGGCTTGTAGACACGCTCGGTCGAGGGTGGGTACTTGGCCAGCTTGCCGGCCGGGCGGCGCGGCCGCACGGCGAATTCACCCCCGCAATTGGGGCAGACGCCCTTGAGTTTGGTGTCGACGCAATCGGCGCAGAAGGTGCATTCGAAAGTGCAGATGCGCGCGTCGGGCGACTCGTTGGGCAGGTCGCGGTTGCAGCATTCGCAGTTGGGGCGGAGTTCTAGCATGCGGATGTCCTG
>NZ_JBFUBY010000410.1:0-2585 GCF_056405515.1 Polaromonas sp. P1_G2 | reverse complement strand
CCGTTGGGCCTTCTGTCGCGTATCCCCTGTCAATACCTCACAATGTTCGCCATGAAACCAGAAAGCCCGGACCTCCAATTGATCGCGCTGATCGACCGTGTGGCCCGGGCCGATGAAGCAGCCCTGCGGCAGCTGTACGACCTGAGTTCGTCCAAGCTTTACGGTGTCGCGGTGCGGGTGGTGGGCAATCGCGAATGGGCCGAAGACGTGCTGCAGGAGGCTTTCCTGAACATCTGGCGCATTGCCGGCGACTACAAGGCCACGCTCTCGCCACCCATGGCCTGGATGGGATTGATCGTCAGGAGCCGCGGCCTGGATTTCCTGCGCCGCCGAACGTCCGACCGGGCCGACCTGATGCAGGAACTGGACGACGTGCTGTCGGACACCGTGGCGGGCGACTCGCCCAACCCCATGGACACCACACAGGCCAGCGAACAGGCCTGGGCACTGCACCAGTGCCTGGACAAGCTGGAACAGAAGCAGCGCGAGGTTGTGAGCCTGGCCTACCTGCGGGACCTGAGCCATAGCGAACTGGCGGAACAATTGAAGCTGCCGCTGGGGACGGTCAAAACCTGGATACGCCGCGGACTTGAGCAGCTGCGCGGCTGCATGGCGAGGTTTGCGTAATGAACATCCGCAACAACCCCTCCCTCATGGATCAACTCGCGGCCAGCTATGCGCTGGGCACCTTGCGCGGCGGTGCGCGCCGCCGCTTCGAGGCCTTGGCGCGCGACGACGCCACCCTGCGCGCCGCGGCCCTGGTCTGGCAAAGCCGGCTGTCCTCCGTCGCCGAGCTGCAACCGCAGGCGGCGCCCAGCCCGGCGGTCTGGACGCGCATTGAAAACCTCGTCAAGGCCGACAAGGAGGCACGTGCCATGCAGGCCGCACGCGGCGCTGCGCCGGCAGCGGGCGGCTGGTGGGCCAGCCTGGGGCTGTGGCGCGGCGCCAGCGCTGCCGGTGCTGTGGCTGCGGCGCTGGCGGTCGTTGTCGGGCTGAATGTGAACTCGCGGCTGAGCGGGCAGGTCAGCGAGCTGTCGGCCAGACTCACGGCCACGCCGGAGATCGAATACGTGGCCGTGCTGACGGATGACAAGGCCTCGGCCTCGCTGCTGGTGACCTTTGACCCGAAGAACAAAACCCTGGTGCTCAAGCGCGTGGGCGGCTTCCGCGAGCAGCCGGACAAATCGCTGGAGCTGTGGGCCTTGCCGCCCGGCGCGGCGCCGAAGTCGCTGGGGGTGCTCAATGCCGACCCGGTGGTGCGCCTGGCCGCCGCGGGCACCGACATGCGGCAGGTGCCGACACTGGCGATCACGCTGGAGCCCAAGGGCGGTGTGCCGCCGGGCAGCGGGCCTACGGGGCCGATGCTATTCAAGGGCGCACTCATCGAGACGCCGAAGTAAGAGCGCTCTTGCCACCATGATTGGCAGGCAACAAAAAAAGGGCGCTGGTAGCGCCCTTTTTTGATGGAACCGGAAGCCGCGGCCTCAGGGCCTTAGCGCCAGTGATGGTGGCCGTAGCCCCGGCTGTAGCCGAAGTTCAGCGACAGGCCGATGGGTGGGTAGTAGGGGCGGTAGTAGGCCGGTGCGTAATAAGCCGGATAGACCACGGGCTGCACATAAGCCGGTTGCACATAGGTCGGGGATTGCTCGACGTAAGCCGGTTGTACGGGAATCGGCTGGCTGTAGGCTTGCGGCTGCTGGGGCGCGGACTGGAAGGTCTGCGGAGCGGGTGTCATGGCGCCGACCGGCGTGACCTGCAGGCGCACGTACTGGCCGGGATCGTTGGCCATCTGCGTGCTGTACTGCGTGCCCTGGTATTCATAGACCACGTTGTAGTGGCTGGGGCGATTCTCGTAATAGGTCTGCGTCGTGCACTGCTGCATGTTCTGGACCTGGTTGTTCGAGCCCTCGATGCGGTCGCCAATCATGGCACCGCCGACCAGGCCAATGACCGTGGCCACCGCACGGCCGCCGCCATTGCCGATGGCGTTGCCGGCTGCACCGCCTGCGATGGCGCCCATGAGTGCGCCGGCGCCTGAATTGGGAGATTGCGTGATGACCGGCTGGTTGGTGCAGACCTGGCGCGGCACGGCGACCTGCTGCACCACCGGCGTGCTGGAAATCACCCGCGCCAGGATGTCCATGGCGGAGGCGGGTACGGCGGCAAGGCCTGCGGCCGCGGCGAGGGTGGAGAGGACGAGTGCTTTTTTCATGGTTCGAATCCCTTTTCAGCAAATGGCTGAAGTTGCGCCGCCTGGTGGTGCTGCCCGGGGTGCGGGCGGCGGCGCTGGCGGCTAGTGCGATTTTAGTAAGTCAGAGCCGTTTTGGGGCGCGGAGTTCGGTAAATCGGCTGTAAAGCTCTTCAGGAACGGTAAAGCGCTGCGAAAGCGGTCCAAAAAGCGTGGAAAAACACCTATTTGTGTGAAGGTGCGCGGCATGCGCATCGGCGTTCAGACCCGCGCCGCCCAGGCCGCGGCATCAAAGCCGACGGTGATGCCCTTGCCCCAGTCCACCACGGGGCGCTTGATGACGCTGGGGTTGGCCAGCATCAGGGCCTGGGCGCTCGCGCTGTCCTGCGCGCCGGCC
>NZ_JBFUBY010000409.1:0-3906 GCF_056405515.1 Polaromonas sp. P1_G2 | reverse complement strand
GCACAAAATCGCGGCGTAAGTCTCGCCCTTGGTCTTGTGCGTGGCCACGTACTGCTTGACGGCGGCCACGGCCATCGCGCCCGAGGGCTCGACGATGCTGCGGGTGTCGACGAACACGTCCTTGATGGCGGCGCAGACCGCGTCGGTGTCGACGGTGATGAACTCATCGACCAGCTCGCGGCTGATGCGGAAGGTTTCCTCGCCCACCAGCTTGACGGCCGTGCCGTCGGCGAACAGGCCCACGTCGCTCAGGGTGACGCGCTTCTTCGCGCCGACCGACTGCAGCATGGCGTCGGAGTCGTTCATCTGCACGCCGATGACCTTGATCTCGGGGCGCACGGCCTTGATGTAGTTGGCCACGCCGGAGATCAGCCCGCCGCCGCCTATGGCCACGAACACGGCGTCCAGCCGGCTGGAGCCCAGGCTTTGCAGCTGCATGAGGATTTCCATCGCGATCGTGCCCTGGCCGGCGATGACATCAGGGTCGTCGAAGGGGTGGACGAAGGTCAGGCCCTGCTTCTTTTCGAGCACCACGGCGTGCGCGTAGGCGTCCGAATAACTGTCGCCGCGCAGCACGACCTCGCCGCCCAAGGCGCGAACCGCGTCGACCTTGAGTTGCGGCGTGGTGGTGGGCATGACGATGACGGCGCGCGTGCCGAGCTTTTGCGCGCTGAGCGCCACGCCTTGCGCGTGGTTGCCGGCCGAGGCGCAGATCACGCCTTTCTTGAGCTGGGCCGGGCTCAGGTGCGCCATCTTGTTGTAGGCCCCGCGCAGCTTGAAGCTGAACACCGGCTGCTGGTCTTCGCGCTTGAGCAGCACGGTGTTTTTCAGGCGCAGGCCCAGGTTTTTGGCGGGCTCAAGGCTGGATTCCACGGCCACGTCATAGACCCGTGCCGTGAGAATCTTTTTCAGGTAGTCGGCGGGGGTGAGCGGCTTGCCCGATGGGGCTGTTTTGGGGAGGCTTTTGGCGGTTTTGGTCGGGGTGGGCATGTTTTTCTCGCAGCCTGACATCATAGTGGCGCGAGAAAAAGCGCCGCAATGAGCCGGCACGCAATCCGGTGACCCAAGAAAAAAGGCCCAGACCTTGCGGTCTGGGCCTGTAAATCCACCCTTAGAGGAGGTGGAGGAGACAACCAGTGGCACCAAATACCTTGTGACGCCGTGGGCGATCAGTATTGATGCGATGATTTCAGTATAGCGGAGCGATGTTGCGCTGCACAATATCTTGTGGCGCAAACTCGACATTTTTCACGGTTTAGTTATAAATTTTATGCATAAGGAGTGGGGTTTATGGAATGCACGGTGAGCTGGACGGGCAACCATGGAGACCGTGCTGGCCGGCACGGGCGGATGCACGGCTTATGACGTGGTGCTGATCCTCAAGCGCGGCCGCCAGGACGTGCGCGGCTGCTCTGTCAAGCTGAGCGCCGAAAGGGCTGCCGTGGACCCCAAGGTGTTCACCAAGATCCACATGCACTTCGTGGTGACGGGCAAGGGCCTGGCCGCCAGCGCCGTGGAGCGCGCGGTGGCCATGAGCCACGACAAGTATTGCTCAGCCACCATCATGCTGGCGAAGACCGCGGACATCACCACCAGCTTCGAGGTACTGGAGGTTTAAGGGCCTTGCGGCCCAGGCTGCGGCTTTAGGCTTTAGATGTAATGCGCCGTCGTCGTCATGACGCGCGCGGCCGAGCGCATCAGCGCCTTGACCGGTTCCGGCAGCTGTAAGGCGCCGGCCTGTTCGGCGTCCCTCGCGTGCAGGGCCTCGTCGTCTTTCATCTGCGCCACGATGGCGCGCGACTCGTGGTCGCCCTGCGGCAGGCGTTCCAGGTGGCCGGCCAGGTGGGCCTCGACCTGGCGCTCAGTCTCAACGACAAAGCCCAGGCTCAGGCGGTCGCCCAGCCGGCTCGCGACCAGGCCGAGGCCGAAGGCGCCGGCGTACCAGAGCGGGTTGAGCAGCGAGGGGCGGGCGCCCAGTTCGTCCAGCCTGGCCTTGGTCCAGGCGAGGTGGTCGCCTTCCTCGCGGCTTGCCTGCAGGAAATGCTCGCGCAGCGCCGGGTCGCGGGTGCCCAGCGCCTGCGCCGCGTACAGGGCCTGCGCGCAGACCTCTCCCACATGGTTGACCCGCATCAGCGCGCCGGACAAGGCCTTGTCCTGCAGCGCCAGCYCGGTCTTTTCGCCGGGTACGGTAGGGCAGGCGCGGCTGGCGCGGGGGGCGGCAAAAAGGGTGCGCAATGCGCCGTCGGCGGCATTCAGGGCGGTGTCGAGTGCGGTGGTCATGGCGCCATGTTAGCGCCGGACTCCCGGCATGCAAACGCCCATGAGAAAAGCCCCTGTGAGGGGCTTTTTCGTGACGGGCCCGGATTGGATCCGGGCGGGGTTCCGGTTTAGAACGTGTGGCGGATGCCCAGGGCGATGTTGGTGGAGCCAACACCGGCCGCGGAGGTCACGCCGCCGAGGAAGCCGTTGCCGCCTGGTGCGACCTGGCCCTGGCCCTTGTTGTTGAAGTGGGTCAGCACGGCGTTCAGGTTGGTGCGCTTGGACAGCGCGTAGGTGTAGGTGAAACCGTAGGAGTCGGTATCGGCGTTCACCGTGCGCTTGTCATCCAGGCGGTTGAAGGCCACGACCCAGGTGTGTGGGCCGGTGGTGAGGCGGTAGCCGATGTGCATCAACCTGGCGTCTTGCCTGAAGGCGGCGTTGTAGGCATTCTGGAACGCCGTACCGACCACCGCGCTGCCGGTGGAGGCGGTGACAGAAGCGCCAATCGTGGAGATGCCGGTCGGATTGTCGTCCTTGATGGTGGCGTACTGGCCGTACAGGGTGCCGGGGCCGATGTCGACGGTGGCGCCGATCAGGTCGTTGGTCAGGGATTTCTGGCCCAGCTCATTGTTCTTGCCGTTGTGGCCATAGCCCACCGAGAAACCGTTGCCCTTGTAGGTGACCATGCCACCCCAGAACCGGCCTGCGGAGTTGCTGCCCGCGACTTCACCGGCGCCGTACATCAGCAATGCGGTGACGCCGCTGGTCTGGATCGCGTACTGCAGCGTGTTGCTCAGGCGGATGTCGAATGCGGCGGGCAGGCTGGCGACCTGGCCGGCGGCCAGGCTGGACTGGGTCTGCGAAGCGTCAAACTGCGCGGCCACCAGGTAGCCCGGCGTGTATTGGCGGCCGGCCGTGAAGGCGCCGAAGGGGGTCACCAGGCCGACGTAAGCCTGGCGGTCAAACAGGTTGCCGGCCAGGTTCACGCCGAATGCGCCGGTAGCGAGCGTGGTGTTCACGCCGGCGATCAGTGCGTCGCGGGTTGCGACGGGAAGGGGGAGGCCCGCCACGCCCGCAGCCACCGAGGTGGCGACGCGGTCAGGCATCTGGGTGCCGGAGTTCGGGCGGTTGGTCACGGAGCCGGTGTCCAGCTCCAGGCGGTTTTCGAGGGTGAAGATGGCCTTGTAGCCGCCGCCGATGTCTTCCGTGCCGCGAAGGCCGAAACGCGAGCCTTCCATGATGCCGCTGGCAATCGTGCTCACGGAGCCCTGGCGCAGGCCGCTCACGTGGTTGAAGCCTGCATCAAGAATGCCGTAGACGGTCACGGTGCTTTGCGCCATGGCGGCCGAGGTGGACAAAAGTCCCATGATCGCAGTTGCAWCGAGGGTCAGTTTTTTCATGGAGTCTCCAGGAGTTGTAATTAAAAAAGCGCTGAATGGCGGRAAATTTTGACGCCCGTCCTTACCCTGGCAGGCCGTCTTTGTGAAGGAAAGATTAATGGCGATGCCGTGAGCCGTAAAGAGTGTCACTACGGGGGGTATCACTTTCGCGACAGGGGAAAACCCGAGGTTTTTGCCGCCAGGGCAAAGCCCGGAAAAAAGCCGTGCAAGCTTCTCATTTCTTGCCGCTTCCCTCTGGGGATGGGGG
>NZ_JBFUBY010000408.1:0-2603 GCF_056405515.1 Polaromonas sp. P1_G2 | reverse complement strand
ATTTCACCCAGGTCAACCCGCAGATCAACCAGGTGCTGGTTTCGCGCGCCTTGCGCCTGCTGGCCGTGCAGCCGAATGAGCGAGTGATCGACTGGTTTTGCGGGCTGGGAAATTTCACGCTGCCTTTGGCCACGCGTGCCCGGGAAGTGCTCGGCATCGAGGGCAGTGAAGTGCTGGTGGCCCGTTCCCGAGAGAATTTTGAGAGAAACAGGAGCGCATCACCCGCTCGCCGGGCATTGGCCCCGACCCGGTTTGTGGCGCGCAACCTGTTTGAAATGACGCCGGCCATGCTGGTCAAGGACGGCGCCGCCGACAAATGGCTGGTGGACCCGCCACGCGAAGGCGCGTTTGAGTTGTTCAAGTCGCTGGCGGCCCTACAACAACAGATCGTGAGCGGCGTTCCCTGCGACGACGGCGGGCACCAGCAAAGCCTGGCGCTGAACGGCTGGACGCCGCCCCGGCGCATCGTCTACGTGAGTTGCAATCCGGCCACCCTGGCGCGGGACGCGGGCGTGCTGGTGGAAAGCGGCGCCTGGCGCTGCACCGCGGCGGGTGTGGTCAACATGTTTCCGCACACGGCGCATGTGGAGTCCATCGCGGTATTCGAGCGGGCATAAAAAAAGGAGCCCGAGGGCTCCTTTTTTGCGAGTGGCGGGGACGCTCAGTCCCTCTCGCCGCCGAAGATCCCCAGCAGGGCCAGCAGGCTCTGGAAGATGTTGAACAGGTCCAGGTAAATGGCCAGGGTGGCGCTGATGTAGTTGGTTTCGCCGCCGTCGATCACCTGTTTCAGGTCATACAGCAGGTAGGCGCTGAACACGGCTATGGCCAGGGTGCTGATCACCGCCATCATCATGGTCGAACCGACAAACACGTTGATGACGGCCGCCACCATGATGACCAGGGCGCCGGCAAACAGCCATTTGCTCATGCCGCTCAGGTCGCGCTTGATGACGGTGGCCAGGCTGGCCATCACGAACATCACGCCTGCCGTGCCGGCAAAGGCCGTCATGACCAGCGATGCGCCGTTGCTGAAGCCGAGCACCATGGCAATCATGCGCGAGAGCATCAGGCCCATGAAGAAGGTAAAGCCCAGTAGCACAGGCACGCCGGCGGCCGAGTTCTTGGTCTTCTCAATGGCGAAAATAAAGCCGAATGCACCGCCCAGGAACACGATCAGGCCCAAGCCGCCGGATAGCGAGCGAGTGATGCCGGTCGCCACGCCAAGCCAGGCGCCCAGCACGGTGGGCAACAGGCTCAGGGCCAGCAACCAGTAAGTGTTGCGCAGGACCTTGTTGCGTTGCTCGACGCTTGTGGCAACGCCATAGTCGAGGGTTTGAACATTGTCAGTCATGAGAGTCGTCTCCAGGGCGCCAGCAAATGCGGGCAAGATTATTTTAGGGTGCATTGCGGTTTTTCCAGCCCTCACCCCCTACTTTTTGTAAGGGTTCTATAAGCTAATTTGGCGGCAATGGGCGTGAAAGACGCCCTCGAATTTGCGTATGCTCGGTATCTTTGCCAATAAACCCGGAAATCCTGAAGACCATGAAATCAAAAGCAGTGCTTGAATTCGCCGACGTCAAAACCATCGCCGCCGCCGCCGAGGCGGAAGCCCTCAAGAACAACTGGGCCGTGACCATTGCCATCGTCGACGACGGCGGCCACCTGCTGCACCTGCAGCGCCTGGACGGCGCGCCGCCTATCTCCTCACATCTCGCCCCTTCCAAGGCCAATACCGCCGCCATGGGCCGCCGCGACAGCAAGATCTACGAAGATGTCATCAACGGCGGGCGCATGTCCTTTCTGTCGGCGCCGTATCTCCAAGGCATGCTGGAGGGCGGCGTTCCCATCATCAAAGACGGGCAATGCATTGGCGCCGTGGGCGTGAGCGGTGTGAAATCGAGTGAAGATGCGCAGATTGCCCGTGCGGGCATGGCCGCTATCGGCCTCTAGATCCTGCTGCCAGCAGCATGAAAAAAGCCGACCAAGGGTCGGCTTTTTTGTTGGCGGGGAGCAGGGAAGCATCAGGAAAAAAAGCCTGGCTAAACAACTCCGGGGAGTCGGTGGCTGGCTAAAAACGACCTTGGGAGCTTGATAGCCCCGGATCGCCCCACGATGAAACTCTCGATGAAAAGAAATGTGCCGTCGCTGTGGTGCGCGAGCTTATTTGGTCAAGATCAATTTACCCAGGCGCGTGGCCTGCAGGCGGTAAGTTGACCCGTTGTGGTTGATCTCGACGGCCTTTTGTCCGCGCAGGATTTCCGTGCTGTTGACCGTGGCTGCAGAGCCGCCCTGGCCACCCGAAGCGGTCTCTGTGTGCACGGGGGCGCGGGCAGGAAGGCTCAAGGTGTTGGAGGGGGGCAGTGCGATGGACATGGTTTAAACCTGTTTGGGCTTCGTTGAGTTAATGATAACCATTCTCATTTGAAAGTCAAGCGAGTTTGGGCTGCGAAGTGTTTTTTTATGTCAATGAAAAAGACCTGCCCAGTGGTTCTGCTGGCAGGCCTTGATTCACTGGATCAGTTTTTTGGCTCGGTGATAAAACCGATCTTGCGCAGCCCGGCTTGCTGCGCGGCCGCCATCGCCTGCGCCACGCGTTCGTAACG
>NZ_JBFUBY010000407.1:0-2626 GCF_056405515.1 Polaromonas sp. P1_G2 | reverse complement strand
AGGTGATCCACATCATGGATGGTGTCGATACCATCCCCAAAGTTGTAGACGTAGACGTCGTTGCCGGCCACGTCGTCAAGGTAATCATCTCCGGCGCCGCCGATCAGGGTATCGTTTCCAGCCCCACCAATCAAAAGATCACGATCTGAAGAGCCTAGAAGAACCTCGTCGTCATCGGTGCCATCGACAACATTGATCTCAGTTGCAATGGCCAGGAACTCGCTCAAGTTCAAGATTTGGCCATCACTAAAACGAAACTGTTCCACACCTACTGAAGAAATGGAGTTCGGAACGGGCTCCGCCCAATAATTAATTTCCAGGAATTTTCTCCCATTGGAGAACAACTCCAGTTCTGTCCAAGGGCCGTAGACCCAGCGATAACTCAAGTTGGCCAGGGCGATGCTTGCATCAAACTCCAGCGTGTCGACGACAGAAAAATTCAGATCACCATGCGCCTGGTAGTACTCTCCAAAAATTTCCCAATCGAATGAAGCCGTATCAGCGATATGGTCAACATCTTCGCCATTCAGACCGACGTAGTAGGTATCGGCGCCTCCTCCGCCATTCATCCAGTCGTTTCCCGTTCCGCCTATGATGAAGTCATCCCCATCCGAGCCAATGATGTGATCGTCATCGGCTCCAGCGTCGATCCATGCGCCCAGTCCTCTATCTAAACTATTTACCCAAAGATAACGCCCCAGATCGTCACCTTTCGGGGGAATATCCGCCGTGTTAATTCGCCCCCAATCCAAATAGGGGTCAAGCGTGAGTTCAATCGAATCGCTACCGGCACCGGATTCAACCGCGCCAGCGAAGCGGCCCAAGGTAAAGAAATACTCCGCCTCCTGATACCCAACGCTCAGGCTGTCGTCCCCGCCCGTGCCCTGAATCAACTGTTGCGCTTTAGCCCGAACCTCGTCCCACACAGTTTCAGTACGGGTTACATCCCTGTAGCCCATCAGTTTTGAAACCACGACAGTTTTCTCAGCTTGACCGGGGATGTACATATATCCGGTGGGTTCACCGTTGAAGTCGAGTACCCACGTCGTACCCGGCGGCACCTGCACCCCAATAACGGAACCGGTCAGACCAAATTCTGCTGCAAACGCTTTATCTGAAATTATCCTTCCTGGGGTGCCAGGGGTTGTGATCGAAGTCGATTGCCGGATCTCCTCGCGAATGGTCCTGGTGACTTCTCCGCGGAATACTGACGTCCAGTCCCATCCGGCATTAAGGACTGTTTTGCCATCTGCAGAGGCCGGTAACTGCAAAGAGTCCTGATTAACCAACTCAGCCTTAATCTCTCCTTGCGATACATCCCGGACCAATGTCATCGTGCGCAATTGCCACAGTTGGTCCTGAATGAACTTCAGCTTCCGTTGTTCAAGGGTATCTACCGCTGGAATCAACGCTTCGAGAAAGCTACCCAGGGTCATAGCCTCGTGGTTATCTGACTTTATTTTCCAGCTGTCGGCCATCGATGCATCACTGGCGTAACCCTTCAGTTTTACTGACGAGAATTGACCGCTCGACAGCCAAAGATCACCATCGATGACCCGGGCGTCAACCTGCCCGCTAAAAATCAGGGTGCCGTGCTCACCAGCCGTGTATTCAATAACATCGTTACCACTGGTTTCGTCAAACCGGTAAGTGTTGGCTCCGGCTCCTCCGCGCAGGACATCGTCCCCTGCATTACCTTCGATAAGATCGTCGCCATCCCCGCCGTAGAAAATGTCGTTACTGGTGGTRCCCGACCAGTCATCGTCACCGGTGGTCCCTCGTGTTATTCCGTCTAGAGAGGTGCCATCCCCGGTATCGGCCTCCAGCAGAGTGCCCAGCAAAACACTCGTTCCATCTGCAAATTGAATCTCTTTGATGCCTTTCTCCGTCCCCGGAGTCAATTTGATACTGTCACTACTGCTGTAACGGATGAGCACATAGGCACCTCCGGCAGTATCCGCTTGGAAGATATTGCTGATACTTATGTCTGCCAGTTCAATTCCCTGGCCAAATCGAATGACGTCCAATGGTTCGCTTTGACCATCTGCCTTGGCATCAATCGCATCGTTTCCATCACCAAGGCGAAACAGATAGGTATCCGCCGCACGGTCATCTTGACCATCTGCCCTGCCAAAACTGCCACTGCTGCCGCCAGAAAGGAGGTCATTTCCTTCTCCGCCAATGATCAGGTCTGCGCCATTGCCACCAAACAAGCTGTCGCTATTTGTACCACCGTCAATCACGTCATTGCCATCACCCCCGCCGATGATGTCAGTGCCGCTACTGCCGCTTAAATAATCAGCAGCCGCGCTTCCTGTCAATTTCTGATTCAGTGCGATATCGCTGGTCCAGGTCAAGYCCGTTGATGAGTTCCAATTGCCGGACCTGAGTTTGCCGTCTTGCGCCTGGGCCTCGAATATCGATTGCAATGAAACCGTCTCTCCGGCCGCGCTCTGGATATGGGTTGCCGAGATATCAAGGCCTTCACCCAACGCCACGAGACCCGACAGGCCAAAGGAAATGTAAGTGCTGCCGTTTTGCACAAACATTCTGGTTTGCTGCAGATCCACATCCACATCCGAGATGATGAGCGTATTGATGCCTGAGCTGTCGACAACGGTTGAAA
>NZ_JBFUBY010000406.1:0-2629 GCF_056405515.1 Polaromonas sp. P1_G2 | reverse complement strand
AGCTGGGACCTGGTGGAGGACATTGATGCGCTCGATCCGCGGCCGCCGGTGATCGTGTTTTCGCCCAGCGCCGCGGACCTGACGGTAAGCAAACAGGCCGAGGCTGTCCTGTTCAAGGTCCGGACCTCCAACATTGAGCTGTTAAGTACCATCCGGCGTATTCTGCAGATTCCCGCAGACCCTCCCGCCGTCCCAGGCCCTGTGCAGACCCATGCCGGCCCTCCCTCGTCGCATTTTTTACATTGAGGACGAGCCTGGTATCCCTCACGCCAGCCCGCACCACTGCGCGATGCGATGCGTCATGTCACCCCACAGGCCGAACACGGCCGCCAGCACCAGCACGCCACCGGCCAGGCGCACGCCCAGTTGCCCGCCCAGGCCGTTGCCGGCACGCCGCAAGCCGGCCAGCAGCCGCGGCGCCAGCAGCAGGGAGATGCCGCTGCCCACGGCAAAAGCCGCCATGGCCAGCGCGCCTTGCAGCGGCCCGCCGCTCAGCGAGGCCACCAGCAGCGCCGAATACAGCAGGCTGCAGGGCATGAAAGCCCACAGCGCGCCCACCGAAAACATGCCGCCGCGCGAAGCGGCCACGGCTCCCACCCGTGACCAGGCCGAGCGCCCTGCCCGGTCCGCCCAGGCCGGCTGGCTGGCGTTGACTACCAGCATCAGTCCCCAGCCCAGAACGGCCAGATGGAACAGCACCCAGAGCGGCTTGACCACGGCGGCCTGTTCCGTCATCCAGGCAAAACTTTGCACCGCCGCCGCTGCCGCCGCGCCGGCGGTGGAATAGCCGGCCAGCCGCCCGGCCTGGAAGGCCAGCGGCGACTGCGGCCGCCGCTGCGCGCCCATGCGCCTCAGGCCGCCGCAGGCCGCGCCGCACATCACGGCGCAATGCGGGCCGCCGGCCAGGCCCATCAGCAAGGCTGTCGTGGTCAGTGCGTAGGACATGGTGACGCGGACCTCAAGCCGCCTAAATGATGCGCGAGAAGCGGCTGCGGTTGAGGTCGGACTGCAGGTAGCGGTCAAACACCATGGCGACCGCGCGCAGCACAAACCGGCCTTCGGGCGTCACCGCTATGCCGGCGTCGGACAGCACCACCAGGCCGGCGCTTTCCAGTTCGCGAAGGCGCTCCAGTTCCGCCGCGAAGTAAGCCTTGAAGTCCAGCATCCAGGCGAGTTCTATCGATTCGAACCACACCTGGCCCTGGCACATGATGGCCATGATCACCGCGCGGCGCGCCAGGTCGTCCCGGCTCAGCGCCAGGCCGCGCGTGACCGGAAACCTCCCCTGGTCCAGCAGGTCGCAATACTCTTCCAGCGTCTTGGCGTTCTGGCTGTAAGTGGCGCCGACCGCGCCTATGGCCGACACCCCCAGGCCGACCAGGTCGCGGTCGGGCTGGGTGCTGTAGCCCTGGAAGTTGCGGTGCAGCCGGCCCTCGCGGCTGGCCACGGCCAGCGCATCGTTCTCGAGGGCGAAATGGTCCATGCCGATGTAGCGGTAGCCCGCGCCCTGGAAGCGCGCCATGGCCTCGGCCAGCATGGCGGCCTTGTCCTCGGCCGCCGGCAGCAGCGCCAGCGGGATGTGCCGTTGCGGCTTGAAGCGTTCCGGCAAATGGGCGTAGGCGTAGAGGGCGATGCGGTCCGGCCTGAGCTCCTCGATCTGGCGTATCGTGCGCGCGAAGGAGGTTTGCGTCTGGCGCGGCAGGCCGTAGATCAGGTCCACATTGATGGATTCAAAGCCGAGCGCGCGCGCCTCGGCGACCAGCGCGAACACCTGCTCCGCCGGCTGGACGCGGTGCACGGCCTTCTGCACATCGGTGTCAAAATCCTGCACGCCGAAGCTCAGGCGGTTGAAGCCCAGGGCGGCCAGCGCGGCCAGGCGCTGCTGGTCCACGGTGCGCGGATCCACCTCGATGGACATCTCCGCGCCGGCGACGATGTCGAAATTGCGCCTGAGCATGTCCATGAGCTGTGCGAGTTCCGCGTCAGACAAAAAAGTCGGTGTGCCCCCGCCCAGGTGCAGCTGGCTGACGGGCTGGCCCCGGCCCAGGCGCGCCGTGTACAGGGCCACTTCGCGCTCCAGGTAGCCCAGGTAGGCCGCGGCGCGGCTGTGCTGTTTGGTGATGATCTTGTTGCAGGCGCAGTAGTAGCACAGCGACTCGCAAAACGGGATGTGCACATACAGTGACAGCGGCGCGGCCGAGGCTTCGGCCCGGGATCGCCTGTCGTCCAGCGCGCGGCCGTGGTCGCCGGCGCTAAAGGCCTCGACAAAGCGGTCCGCCGTGGGGAAAGAGGTATAGCGCGGCCCGGAGATGTCGAAGCGCTTGAGGGCCTGGGGTAGAACTGCGGGCATGGAATGCTTGGGGGAGTGTGAGGCCTCCACTGTGCCGCCGCGCCGCCCCGGCCGCGTTGACATGGATCAACGGGGGCGCAGGGGTGGGCGCGTTTGCCTTGTGCTTGACCTGCGTCAAATCACGGGAAGGGGCGCGCCGTAAGCTGGCGGCTTCGCTGTCGCCCTGGGTCCAAGGGCCCCGGCCGCTAACCCTTCACTCCTTATGCCCAACTCCCAAGCAATCCAAGCAATCCAAGCAATCCAAGCCTCCCCCGCCACTCCCCTTCCCCACCGAAAAGT
>NZ_JBFUBY010000405.1:0-2633 GCF_056405515.1 Polaromonas sp. P1_G2 | reverse complement strand
TTGCCGAACCCAAGGCCATGCAGCTCAAGGCTCTCGGCCGCACCAAACCCAGCGAAGAGGAAGTCGACGGCAATCCGCGCTCGCGCAGCGCCGTGATGCGCGTTGCCGAACGCACAGAGGTGGCCGCATGAATGCCGGAGCTCAGTCATGGCGCGCTTGAACCTCGTGCTGCTTCTTGCTGTGCTGGCCAGCGCGCTTTACCTCGTGCGCACCCAGTACGAGTCGCGCCGCCTCTATGTCGAGCTTGAGAAGGCGACGGCCGAGGCGCGCAAAATCGAAATGGACAACGAGCGCCTGCAGGTGGAAAAGCGCGCGCAGGCCACGCCCCTGAAGGTCGAGAAGCTGGCCAAGGAAAAGCTGCAGATGCGTACGGTGACGCCCGCCATCACGCAGTACGTGACTCACAAGGACGCCCCGGCCGCACCGGCTTCCGCGGCTGAAGGCGCCAGGCCATGAGCCGCAGCGTTCTTTATTCGTCCAGCCCCCTGCTGGCTAGCAAGACACCTGTCTGGCGCAGCAAATTCATCGTGGCCGGCATCGCGCTGGCCTTTGCGGGGCTGGCCGGCCGGGCGGCCTATATCCAGATTTTCGGCAATGAATTTTTCCAGCGCCAGGGCGAGGTGCGCTTTGCCCGCACGCTTGAGCTGCCCGCCAACCGCGGCCGCATCCTGGACCGCAACGGCCTGATCCTCGCGTCCAGCGTGCCGGCCTCCAGCATCTGGGCCATTCCCGAAGACGTCGAAGCCAGCAAGCCACAACTGGCCGAACTGGCCTTGCTGCTGGAAATGCCGCTGGCCGAGCTCAGCAAGAAACTGGGTGACGAGGACAAGACTTTTGTCTGGCTCAAGCGCCAGGTCGACGAGCCGGTGGCGAAAAGAATCCACGCCATGGGCATCAAGGGTATTTACCAGCGCAAGGAATACAAGCGCCAATACCCCGAAGGCGAAACCGTGGCCCACGTGGTCGGCTTCACCAACGTCGAGGACCGCGGCCAGGAGGGCATTGAGCTGGCCTTCAACAAGGACCTGGCGGGCAAGGCCGGTTCGCGCCGCGTTATCAAGGACCGCCTGGGCCGTGTCGTCGAGGATGTCGGCGAGCAGATGCCGCCCGTCGAAGGCAAGGACATCCAGCTGAGCATAGACAGCAAGGTGCAGTTTTTCGCCTACCAGAAGCTGCGCGACGCGGTCATCGCGCGCAAGGCCAAGGCCGGCAGCGTCGTCGTGCTGGATTCCACCACCGGCGAGGTGCTGGCGCTGGCGAACTATCCCAGCTACGTGCCCGACAGGCGGAAAAACCTGACCGGCGAGCAGTTGCGCAACCGCGCCCTCACCGATACCTTCGAGCCCGGCTCCACGATGAAACCGATCACGGTCGCCATGGCGCTCGAAGCCGGGCGCATCAAGCCGCAGACCATCATTGAAACCGGGCCCGGCCGCTACAGCATCGGCGGCTTTACCATCAGCGACACCCACAACTACGGCACGCTGACGGTGGAAGGCGTGATCCAGAAGTCCAGCAACGTCGGCGCGCTGAAGATCGCGCAAAAGATGAGCGCGCAGGAAATGTGGGACACCTACATGGCGCTGGGCTACGGGCAAAAACCGCAGATACAGTTTCCCGGCGCCGTCACGGGGCGTGTGCGGCCCTGGAAAACCTGGCGCCCCGTCGAGCAGGCGACGATGGCCTATGGCTACGGGCTGTCGGCCTCGCTGTTCCAGATGGCGCACTCCTACACCGCCTTCGCGCACGACGGCCAGATCATTCCCGTCACCATGCTCAAAAGCAGCGAACCTGCCGTGGGCGTCAAGGTTTTTTCCGCGGAGAACGCGCATGCCGTCCGCCGCATGCTGCAGATGGCCGCCGCTCCCGGCGGTACGGGCCCGCTGGCGCAAACCGTGGGCTATTCGGTGGGCGGCAAGTCCGGCACGGCGCACAAGCAGGTCGGAAAAGGGTACGCCACCAACAAATACCGCGCCTGGTTTACGGGCATGGCGCCCATCGAGGCTCCGCGCATCATCGTCGGCGTGATGATCGACGAGCCCGGCGACGGCAACTACTTCGGCGGCGTGGCCGCCGCGCCTGTTTTCAGCGAGGTCGTGCAGCAGACGCTGCGCATGATGGGCGTGCAGCCCGACATGAGCGTCAAACCGCAGATCACCACCCAGGCCGTGGAGGAGTCGTTTTGAGCACGCAGCTCCATACCCCTGAACAAGCGGCCGGCTGGTTGCGCGAACGCGTGAGCGGCAGCCTGCGCACGGATAGCCGCAGGCTGGCCCCGGGCGATGGCTTTATCGCCTGGCCCGGCGCCGCGACCGATGGGCGCAAGTTTGTGGGCGGCGCCCTGGATGCGGGCGCCACGGCCTGCCTGGTCGAACAGGAAGGCGCGGCCGCCTATGCTTTTGAGGACGGCAAAGTCGCCGAATACGCCGGCCTCAAGGCTGCGACCGGCCCCATCGCCGCCGTCTATTTCAAGGAACCGAGCCGGCAATTGCGGATTTCCGCCGTCACCGGCACCAACGGCAAAACCTCGACAGCCTGGTGGCTGGCGCAGGCCCTGGGCCGGCTGGGGCGCAAATGCGGCCTCATCGGCACGCTGGGCATTGGCGAGCCGGGCGCCATGGTCTCTAACGGCC
>NZ_JBFUBY010000404.1:0-2637 GCF_056405515.1 Polaromonas sp. P1_G2 | reverse complement strand
GCTTCATGCCCATTACCGTGCCTCGCTCTTCGGCACTCAATTGTCGATATGTTCTTGTCATGCAACTCCTCTTGGATTGGAAGTGTTGCACTTGGTCCTTGAATCCGCCCTTACTTTCTTTTGGCGAAGCAAAAGAAAGTGAGTCGCATGCCGGGCGACCCCGGCCAGCAACCCTATGCAGAGGGCGAGGGCGCGCAAACCGGAGCAAGACCCGGAAGATAAGCCATAACCCCCCGCTTATCCCCGTATTCCAAGCGCCACGACCCGATACCCTTTACCCGAAGCCCAAGACGGAAAAACAGAACTTAAGTTTTCACCGCCAGCAGCCGATAGACATACACAGCCATCCCCATCGAGCCCAAGGAGCGCGCATGCACGCAACAAACAACAACCCCACCCCCACGCCGGCCACCGCCAAGGCGCTGGAATTCCTGGCCTTCACACTGGGCCAGGAAGAGTACGGCGTGGACATCCAGAAAGTGCAGGAGCTGCGCGGCTACGACACGGTCACGCGCATCGCCAACGCGCCCGAACACATCAAGGGCGTGGTCAACCTGCGCGGCATCATCGTGCCCATCGTGGACATGCGCATCAAGTTCAACTTGGGCACACCGAGCTACGACCAGTTCACGGTGGTGATCATCCTGAACATCGCCAGCCGCATCATGGGCATGGTGGTGGACAGCGTCTCGGACGTGATCACGTTGAGCCCCGAACAGGTCAGGCCGGCGCCCGAGATGGGTGCGCTGCTGGACACCGAATACCTCATAGGCCTGGGCACGCTGGACGAACGCATGCTCATCCTCGTCGACATCGACAAGCTCATGTCCAGCAGCGACATGGCGCTGATCAATGCTGCCGCCACGGCCTGAGCCCTTCTCTGAGCCCTTCTTATTCCCGGAGTCTTCATCATGTTTTTAGGCAATCTCTCCATCGGCAAGCGCCTGGCCGCCGTGGTCGGCGTCATTCTGGCCCTGTTCCTGACGAGCAGCGTGCTCGCCGTCCTCAAGCTCAGCCAGCTGGGCGGCGAAATCAAGGCCATGGTCGAGCAGAACGTGAAGACTGAACGGGCCGGTTCCGACTGGCTGCGCCACACCACCGCCGGCATACAGCGGGCGGCGGCCATCGCCAAGAGCAGCGATACCAGCCTGGTCGCCTATTTCGCGCCGGCTTCGGCGACCTCGATCAAAGACACCAACGAGCTGCAGAAATTCCTCGAGCAGCAGATGGACACGCCCGAGAAAAAGCAGCTCTTCGACAAAATCGGTGAACTGCGCAAGATCTACCTGGCCGCGCGCGAGGACGTCAGCAAGGCCAAGCTCGCGGGCGACCTGGAAGGCGCGAACCGGATTTTCAGCGAACGCTTCGAGCCCACCTCGCGCGCCTACCTGGCCGGCGTGCAGAAGATGGTCGATACCGAGCGCGAGCTGCTCGATGCCGCCGCGCTGCGCAGCGAGGAATTGCGCGCCAGGACCAGCCTGGTGCTGGTGGTCTGCAGCGTGCTGTCGCTGGGCCTGGGCGTGCTGCTGGCCTGGCTGCTGGTGCGCAGCATCACCCAGCCGCTGTCGCAGGCCGTGCGGGTGGCGCGGGCGGTGGCGTCCGGCGACCTGACCAGCCGCATCGAAGTGAACAGCCAGGACGAGACAGGCCAGCTCATGCAGGCGCTCAAGGACATGAACGACAGCCTGGTCGGCATCGTCGGCAATGTGCGCAGCGGCACGGACACGATCGCGACGGCCTCGAGCCAGATTGCGGCGGGTAACCATGATTTATCCTCACGCACCGAAGAGCAAGCGAGTTCGCTGGAAGAGACGGCGGCTTCGATGGAAGAGCTGACTTCCACGGTCAAACAGAACGCCGACAACGCGCGCCAGGCGAATCAATTGGCGGTGTCGGCGTCCAGTGTGGCCGTCAAGGGCGGCAGTGTGGTCGCTGAAGTCGTCGGCACCATGGGCGCGATCAATGCGTCGTCCAGAAAGATTGTCGACATCATTGGTGTGATTGACGGCATCGCCTTCCAGACCAATATCCTGGCGTTGAATGCTGCTGTGGAAGCGGCCCGTGCCGGTGAGCAGGGCAGGGGCTTTGCGGTGGTAGCGGCTGAAGTGCGCAACCTCGCGCAACGCAGTGCCGCGGCCGCCAAAGAGATCAAGACCCTGATCGGCGATTCGGTCGACAAGGTCGAAGAAGGCAGCAAACAGGTCGCCGAAGCCGGCAAGACCATGGACGAGATCGTCGACAGCGTGAAGAGGGTGACCGACATCATGGCCGAGATCACCGCGGCCAGCCAGGAACAGACCTCCGGGATCGAGCAGATCAACCAGGCTATTACCCAGATGGACCAGGTTACGCAGCAGAATGCGGCGCTGGTCGAGGAAGCGGCCGCTGCGGCGTCTTCGTTGCAGGAGCAGGCCAGCGGCTTGTCGCAGGTGGTGAGTGTGTTCAGGCTGGAGGGTGGGATTGCGCAGCACACGCCGCAGCGTGCCAAGGCCCCGGTGCGTCCGGCTGCTGCAGCGCCGAAGCAGCCGCCCCAGGCGCGGAAGGCTATTGCGGCGCCGCGTGCGCTGGCGGCGGCTGGCGAGGGATGGGAGACGTTTTAAGGCCGGTCTTGCTCCGGCGGGGCGTGCTCTTCTGGGG
>NZ_JBFUBY010000403.1:0-2652 GCF_056405515.1 Polaromonas sp. P1_G2 | reverse complement strand
CTGCAGGAACGCCCCAACGACGCCAAGATCATCGTCGGCAAGATCATCGAAGCCGCGCGTGCCCGCGAAGCCGCGCGCAAGGCCCGCGACATGACGCGCCGCAAAGGCGTGCTCGACGGCATGGGCCTGCCCGGCAAGCTCGCCGACTGCCAGGAAAAAGACCCCGCCATGTGCGAGATCTACCTGGTCGAGGGTGACTCCGCCGGCGGCTCCGCCAAGCAGGGCCGCGACCGTAAGTTCCAGGCCATCCTGCCCCTGCGCGGCAAGATCCTCAACGTCGAAAAAGCCCGCTATGAAAAGCTGCTGACCAGCAATGAAATCCTGACGCTGATCACCGCCTTGGGCACCGGCATCGGCAAGGCCGGCGGCGTCGGCGGCACGGCCGGCACCGACGACTTCAACGTTGCCAAGCTGCGCTACCACCGCATCATCATCATGACCGACGCCGACGTTGACGGCGCCCACATCCGCACGCTGCTGCTGACCTTCTTCTACCGCCAGATGCCCGAGCTCGTCGAGCGCGGCCACATCTACATCGCCCAGCCGCCCCTCTACAAGGTCAAGGCCGGCAAAGAAGAGCAGTACCTCAAGGACACGGCCGCCCTCGACGGCTTCCTGCTGCGCATCGCCCTCAAGGACGCCAGCGTGCAGACCGGCCCCGACGAAAAATCCACCCTCACCGGCGACACCCTGGCCGAGCTGGCCCGCAAACACCAGCTCGCCGAATCCGTCATTGCTCGCCTGCGCGGCTTTATGGATGCCGAAGCCCTGCGCGCCATCGCCGACGGCGTGAGCCTGAACCTCGACACCGTGGCCGACGCTGAAGTTTCCGCCGTCGCCCTGCAGGCCAAGCTGCGTGAACTCAACACCACCGGCACGCCCGCCGAAGTGGCCGGCGAGTTCGACACCCGCAACGACAAGCCCATCCTGCGCATCAGCCGCCGCCACCACGGCAACGTCAAGAGCAGCGTGCTGACACAAGACTTTGTGCACGGCGCCGACTACGCCACCCTGGCCGAAGCCGCCGCCACCTTCCGCGGCCTGATCAGCGAAGGCGCGAAAGTTATGCGCGGCGAAGGCGAACGCCAGAAGGAAGAAAAGATCAGCGACTTCCGCCAGGCCATGGCATGGCTCATCGGCCAGGCCGAAAACGCCACGGCACGCCAGCGCTACAAAGGCCTGGGCGAGATGAACCCCGCCCAGCTCTGGGAAACCACCATGGACCCGACCGTGCGCCGCCTGCTACGCGTGCAGATCGACGACGCCATCGAAGCCGACCGCGTCTTCACCATGCTGATGGGCGACGAGGTCGAGCCGCGCCGCGAGTTCATTGAGCAGAACGCGCTGCGCGCCGCCAACATCGACGTTTAAGCCAACAAACGCCAACCAGCCTTTTGATACCCATGACCGAAGAAATCACAACAGCAACTGCAGCAGCAGCATCCACCGAACGCCCGGCGCTGCCCGACCACCTCTCGACCGACGAGCGCAGCCCGCATTTCGTCAAAGCCATCTTCGAACACGACGTCGGCATACGCTTTAACGACAAAGAACGTTTTGACGTCGCCGAATACTGCATCAGCGAAGGCTGGATCAAGGTCCCCGTCGGCAACAAGGTCGACCGCAAAGGCAACCCCTTCATGATCAAGCTCAAAGGCAAGGTCGAGTCGTTTTATAAATAAGTAGGTAAGCGAACAACAAGGCCTGGCCCGCTCGGTGCATTCGCTGATCGGACCTTGATGAACACCATGAGTGAGCTCTCACATGAGTCCATTCATGGTGTTTTTCTTTGCATGAACAACAACAAACACAACGACGGCAAGCTATGAGCAGCAACTGCATCGCCGTCATCGACTTCGAAACCACAGGCCTCTCGCCGGCGATGGGCGACCGTGCGACGGAAATCGCCATCGTGCTGGTGGACCAGGCCAGCGGCAAAGTGGTCGACAGCTTCCAGAGCCTCATGAACGCCGGGCGCTACATCCCGTCCTTTGTCGAAAGCCTGACCGGCATCAGCAACGCCATGGTCGCCGCCGCACCCGCGGCCGATACCGTGATGAGGGAAGCCAGCCGCTTTGTCGCTAACGCCCCCATGGTGGCCCACAACGCTTCTTTTGACCGCCGCTTCTGGGAAGCCGAGCTGGGCCTGGCAGGGGAGAAGGCAGCCAGCCAACCCTTTGCCTGCACCATGCTGGTCGCCAGAAGGCTGTACCCCCAGGCGSCCAGCCACAAGCTAGGCGTGCTGATCGACTACCACCGCCTGCCCAAAGCCGGCCGCGCCCACAGGGCCATGGCCGATGCGGAGATGGCGGCATCCTTGTTGGGGCAGATCCAGGATGACTTGCGCAGCCGACACCGGGTGGCCAGGCCTGACCATGGTTTGTTGCTGGCGTTGCAGCGGTGTGCCAAGCCGGGGGTGGGGGCGTTGATGGCTAGGTACGCCGATACGTGAATATTGGCGTCTGGATGAGATAGCTTGTGAGCTCTAGGGGCTATGGATTASTATGCGATGGTTATGCGTAATCAAGCGCTTTTCCTTTGAGCCTAAGCCGCAGAAGGTCGTCCGCAGACGGTTGACGTGAAGGCGTGGGCTAATACGCTCAGCGGCGTGATGAGCACCTGATTTTGCCAATGCCGAAATTGGAATGAGCC
>NZ_JBFUBY010000402.1:0-3731 GCF_056405515.1 Polaromonas sp. P1_G2 | reverse complement strand
GCTTGTCACTGCCCCAGTAGGGCGCCAGCGCAAAGATACCTGCCAACCCATTGACAAGCCCGCCTCCATAGGTACCCAGACGGCCATAAATCTTGCTTGTGTTCGCGTCCCATCTGCTTTTTTTGGGGGTGCGAGTCTGGCCTAGCGCCAAAGGCCCGATGAGTTCATCATTGCCAAGGACAAAACCAGGGTCTTTGACCAAAATCTTGCCAAAGCTGTCCAGCGCCTTGAAACCATTGGCGCCGATGTTGGCCAGGGCACCCACCAGCCCAAAAATCGCTGACGTAACCTCCGCGCCACTCCTGTCACCGTCTTTTTTCGCGGCGGCGTTATTGATCTGCCATATCGCCACCCCCACGGCCAACACCGCATTGAGCGTAAAAGTAGCGCTGCCGACGGCGCCGCCCCAGTTACGGTAATTTTTTACGTTGTTACGCATTGGTGCGGTGACGGGATCCAGACGAGTGAATGAACCTACGGCGGAGGGTGCGGCCGGTGCCACCATGGGCACGGCTGCGGGTACGGCCGCGGCTCCGCTCACGCCTGGAGGTACGCGCCCGGGCACGGTTCCGGACCCACCCGCGCCTGGGGGCACGAGCCCAGGCACGGTTCCGGACCCACTCACGCCTGAAGGTGCAAGCGCGGGCCCGGTTCTGCCAATCACGGGTTGGAAGTTTGGCCCCAAGTCCAGGATAAAGCCGTTCGCTAACAACTGGTAATAGCGCCCAGTCATCTGATTCCTATAGGGGAGACCTACGGCCCCCGTGGCGATGACTTTCCATACGCCGTCGCTCGGATCTAGCTGGTACACATGATCACTATCCCAACCCAGATTCCCCAGCCGCCGCTGCACCATGTATGAGGCAGGCAAAGGAACTCCGGGAGCAAACTGTACCGGTAAAAGGTTAGCATTCGGCACCTGCTGAGCGAGGTCAATCTGCGGCACTATCTGAGAGAAAACTTGGAATGCGGGTACGCCAGCTGGTTGAGCTGGTTGAGCTGGTCGAGCTGGTCGAGCTGCAGCTGCTGGCGCAGCTGCCGGGCCAATTCCTGCCCCGGCAAYTGCAGCGGGGCCCAGTAATATTGCGACATCTGGTTCGTCTGCGACTCGTACAGATAATCCAGTACATCGCTGTGCTTGCCCATAGCTATGGCCGGCTTCTTGTAGAGGTTCTCCAACCCGGACAAGGTGTAACACCGGTACACCAGATTCAGCGCCCTGTCGGTGTTGTTGTAGGCCGCATAGGGATTGACCGGGTCCATGAGTTTTTTGTACACACTCATTTGAGAGCGCCCCTTGGCTGCGTCGAGTATGGCTTGGAGTGTTGCTTTGGAAGTGGCCATGGTGGTTTGTCTCCTTCGTTAAATGAAATGGGCGGCGGCCTGTGCTTACAAGGCCGTCTCAATTGCCGCAGCGGCATACCCGTTTTTGTTCTTCATGCGCACCTGGTRCGTTTTCTGTCCTTCGATGGCTTGCAGGAACTCCCGGTAGTAGCCGGCCAGCAAGGCCTGTGTGGCGCGCCTGTCGGTGTCCCGCCCCCTGAACTCCATGACCCGCCCGGTGCGGCTGCCCTGCTTGACGCGGATGGCGCGCGCGACCGAGGTGGGGAACCTGTCGGCCAGCCGGTTTTTGAGTTCAAACGAATCGGCCTTGCCGAAAGGCGCGACCCAGTCGACGAACCACAGGTGGTCGCCGCCGTTCCAGTCGGCCAGCGCGATGTGGGAGGCGTCCAGCATGTAGGCAGCCTCGGCCCGGCTGTCCAGGTGGGCCCAGCTGCAATAGGCGACCGGCATGCCGTCGCGCTCAAGCAGCAGGTACTGGCCCAGTTCAATCGGCGGCAGCGCGAAGCGGCTCAGCAGATCAACTTCCCAGTAGTGGTGCAGCGGGGAGTTCATCCACAGCCAGGCGAGCTTGCCGAGCACCGTGAATTTGTCGGTGGGCATGGGGGTGCGGTCCTGCGTCATGGCGGGTTTCCTTGGGGTGGTGGGTGTGGGCCCTTGGTGGGCGGGATGCGGGGCGGCGGCGAAAGCGCTGCCGCTGCCGGCGTTAAAAGGCCGTGCGGCCTTTGCCGGGCGTGCGGGGCGGGAGCCGCCCTGCGGGGAGAGAGATGCCAACGCGTTCATGCCGGTTCTCGCTGCTTCATCGACTGGCGTCTCGCGATACAAACCTGGTGCCCTAAACCCACCGTGTTGCCTGTATCTGTCTTTGCTTCAACTTTTACTTAAGTTGTATATTTTTCGAAATATGAGACGCCTTTTCCATTAATAAGCCCATAGGTGCACACCGATTAGTAATCTCTAAGTGGTACACACCTTGAGCCTGAGCTTAGGCAAGGCCTGGAAAAACCGCGAGTTCACATTGCCTTTTTGCGGGCATTGTTGTGACGATTTCTTGCAAATAGTTGGGTTTGCTTTCGGAATCGTGTTGGCCTGTCATGCGTTTGTGGCAGGGGTCATGAGGCGGGTTGTGCCTGGTGCTCTCGCGCCTTCCCCCGCTGGGGAAAGGTTGGGATGGGGCGGCGATGGTGGATGTTTCGCCGTGCTGGTTCGAAGGCCGCTGGCCCCTACCCCTGCCCTCCCCCAGCGGGGGAGGGAGCTGGATCGGGGAGAGGGAGTTCAATTGGAAAGAAGGCCGCGCACAGCGGACCACAGCGGGGCAATCACCAGGCCTGGTTCATTGTTTCCATGGGTAAATCAGAGTGGTTAACTGTACGCATGTACAGTAGTATTGCCTCACCTAAATACCCAAGCCAATGAGAACAAAGGACCAAGATGCAGCTGTCAAACCACCACCCTCCGCTCTGGGCGCGCGTCACGCCGCAGCCCCGGCCGCAACCGGCGCGCGTGCCCGCGCCCTGGCCTTTTTATGTGCAGGCGCCGTGGCGGCCCTGCGGCGATATGGAGGTGAATGCCCGGCGTGTGCTGGAAGTTTCGGCGCGTTATTTTTCGGCGCCTATGGCTGAGCCGGCGGCGGTGCATCGCAGTAGCGCTAAAGGCGGATGCTGAAGCCTGTTTGAAGGCCGCCGGCCCGCACCTCTGCCCTCCCCCAGCGGGGGAGGGAGTCAAAACCGGAAACTATGAGGCAACCAGCGGCGCAGGCGATTGGCGCGGAAATCCTGGTGAGTCTTCAGACGTGGGCGCTGTGCTGACGCCAAGGCTGCCGGAAAAGCACCGGCAGGGAATTTCCGTCACCAGCTGAGGGGTTTCGGCTTGCCAGTCCTTTTCACCGCGTCTTCATAATGGCGTGATGACAGCCACACACCCGCCCCTTGCCTTCATGAGCCTTTCACGCCGTTTCCCGCGGTCCCCTGTCCTTCTCGCATCCCTTGTGCTTCCCGCCCTGCTGTGCTGCGGCCTTGCGCAGGCCCAGGCAGCAGGCCCAGCCCGCGCGGCCTCCGCCGCCAAACCCGCGGGTGCCACAGCCACCCATCCTCTGTTGGGCACCTGGAGCTGGACCTTGCCCGGCAAGCCATGCACGGAAACCTGGCAATACCGCGCCGACGGCAGGCGCCTGGGCACCAGCGGCGAGGAAGTGACCCAGGGCGATTACCAGGTGTCGGCCAAGCCCACGACCACGGGTTTTTACCCGCTGACCGAAACCGTGACCAACAGCAACGGCAAGCGCGACTGCTCGGGGGACCTGCATGCGGACGGGGACGAAAGCGTGATCCGCTTTATCCAGTTCAGCCCCAAGCAGGACCAGTTCATCGTCTGCAAGACCGCTTCACTGG
>NZ_JBFUBY010000401.1:0-2662 GCF_056405515.1 Polaromonas sp. P1_G2 | reverse complement strand
AGCCAAACCGGCTGAAGCCGCGGCGCCTGCAGCGCCCGCAGCCGCGGCAGCGGCCGCCCCGGCAGCCGCAGCTCCGGCAGCCGCCGCAGCGGCCTCCGCGCCCGCACCCGTTCCCAACAAAGGCGACACCGCCTGGATGATGGTTTCCACGCTGCTGGTCATCATGATGACCGTGCCCGGCCTGGCGCTGTTCTACGGCGGCCTGGTCCGCAGCAAGAACATGCTGTCGGTGTTGATGCAGGTCATGGTGACCTTCTCGATGATCGTCGTGCTCTGGTTCATCTACGGCTACAGCCTGGCTTTCACCGAAGGCAACGCCTTCTTCGGCGGCTTCGACCGGCTCTTCATGAAGGGCATCTGGGACAACGTCGCGGGCACTTTCGCCAACGGCGCGACCTTCAGCAAGGGTGTCGTGATCCCCGAGATCGTGTTCGCCGCCTTCCAGGCCACCTTCGCCGGCATCACCTGCGCGCTGATCGTCGGCGCCTTCGCCGAACGCATCAAGTTCTCCGCCGTGCTGCTGTTCATGGCCATCTGGTTCACCTTCAGCTACGCACCGATTGCCCACATGGTCTGGTTCTGGATGGGCCCTGACGCCTACACCGGCAAGGAAGTCGCCGACGCCATGAGCGCCAAGGGTGGCTACATCTGGCAAATGGGCGCCCTGGACTTCGCGGGCGGCACCGTGGTGCACATCAATGCCGCTGTCGCCGGCCTGGTCGGCGCCTTCTGCATCGGCAAACGCATCGGCTACGGCAAGGAAGCCATGGCGCCTCACAGCCTGACCCTGACCATGGTTGGCGCTGCACTGCTGTGGGTCGGCTGGTTCGGCTTCAACGCCGGCTCCGCCCTGGAAGCCAACGGTTTCGCCGCCCTGGCCTTCATCAACACCCTGGGCGCCACGGCAGCCGCCGTGCTGGCCTGGTGCGTCGGTGAAGCGCTGATGCGCGGCAAGGCTTCCATGCTGGGTGCCGCATCCGGCGCCGTCGCCGGCCTGGTGGCCATCACCCCCGCGGCCGGCAACGTCGGCATCGGCGGCGGCCTGATCATCGGCCTGGTCGCCGGCTTCGCCTGCCTCTGGGGCGTGAACGGCCTGAAGAAACTGCTGGGCGCCGACGACTCGCTGGACGTGTTCGGCGTGCACGGTGTGGGCGGTATCCTGGGCGCGCTGCTGACCGGCGTGTTCAACTCGCCGGCCCTGGGCGGCCCGAGCTTTGTGGGCGACTGGGTCACTGCCACGGCCGTGACGCCTGACGCGTACACCATCGCCGGCCAGGTCTGGATCCAGGCCAAGGCCGTGCTGATCACCATCGTCTGGTCCGGTGTGGTCTCCTTCATCGCCTACAAGGTGGTTGACCTGACCATCGGCCTGCGTGTCAGCGAAGAAGACGAGCGCGAAGGCCTGGACATCACGTCCCACGGCGAAACGGCTTACAACCGCTGATGACGCGACGGGCAGGGCAGCCCTCAGAGGCGGCCCTGACCCTTCCGATATTGAATTTTTACTGAGAGTCTCCTTTGGATGTTCAGCCCGCCGGCGCAAGCCGGTGGGCTGTTTTTTTTGGGGGGAGCGTTAAAGTGGCGGTTGTTCACACCCAAGCGAAGGCACCTTCATGACCTGGCAAACCCTTGCTGCACCGCCCTGTGGATTGGGCGAGTCGCCGTTCTGGCATCCCGACGAACAGATGCTCTACTGGATCGACATCCCCGGCAGGCAGATTCACCGCTGCAACGTTTTTATGGGCACGGTCCAGAGCTGGGCCATGCCCTCGGAGCCCGGCAGCATCGCGCCGGCGCGCACGAACGGCAGCAACAGCGGCCTGGTGGTCGCGCTGCGTGACGGCATTTACCGCGCCAAGGAATGGGGCAGTGAACTGCGGCAGCTGATGCAGGCCGACCACGACACGGCGACCACACGCTTCAACGACGGCAAGGCCGACCCGCTGGGCCGCTTCTGGGCCGGCACCATGTACGAACCGCGCGACAAGGCCACGGCCGCGCTGTTCTCGCTCGACTGCCGCGGCGGCCGCGCACCCGTGCTCGAGCGCAAGGCCGGCGATGCCGTCATCGCCAACGGCCTGGCCTGGTCGCCCGATGCCGCCACCGTTTACTGGACAGACACGCCGCGCCACGTCATCCGCGCCTGGAACTGGGACAGCGCCAGTAACGCGATGACGCAAGCCCGCGTGTTCGCGCAGTGGCCCGGCAAGCCCGAAGGCTGGTTGCCCGGCATGGCCGGCTACGGCGGCCGTCCCGACGGCGCGGCGGTCGACGTCCAGGGCAATTACTACGTCGCCATGTTTGAAGGCGGGCGGCTGCTCAAGCTGTCACCCGCCGGGACGCTGCTGGCCGAGATCGCCGTGCCGGCGCGCTGCCCCACCATGCCCTGCTTCGGCGGCGACGACCTCAAGACCCTGTACCTCACGACYGCGCGCTACAACCGGCCCGCGCAGGAATTGCAGGACTTTCCCGATTCGGGCTGTGTGTTTTCCATGCAGGTCGACGTTCCYGGCCTGCCCGTGAACTTCTTCCAGGACTGATTCCCTGCCGGCGGCCGAAAAATCCGAACAAGCCGCGTTCAAAAAAATCAAACCGCCACCCGCGGCCGCCGCTTACCATCGTGGCAATGCTTCCAGATACCGACATCAGCGCCGCGCTGGCC
>NZ_JBFUBY010000400.1:0-2673 GCF_056405515.1 Polaromonas sp. P1_G2 | reverse complement strand
CATTCGCACAGTAGCCGCCTCTTTACAAACTCGGAGAAGCGAAGAAGGGCCAATGGACCGCCATAGTCCATGCGCTGCAATACCTTGCCTTTGAGTTGGGCGGTATTCAGTGTGATGATTTCTTGGACTGAGAAAATCTGGTTCTCGCACTCCGGATACGTGAGCCACACTGGGTTGAGTGGATCGTGTGCGAATGCATTACGAATCAGCCGTGCTATCCACGCTGACTGCTGAACATCTTCACGCAGATGCGATAGACGCTGGGGAAAGACAGGCTGTAGAGCCGTATCGATCTGAACCGCCATGATATAGGTGGCGGAGTGCTCCAGCGCCGCCGCCGCGAACTGCTCTTCATCCTGTGTTGGCGATAGTTCTTTCGAATGCGCAACGTGCTTTCCGAACGAGAGAGTATCCAGATACGCAAACGCATTCTTAGGTTGTGAGCTCGTGCAATGCGCGCGCACCGCTACTGCCAGCTTGAACTGATGCTGCGCAACTGTTATGAGCTGACGATGAAACTTGAAGTCTGCTTCCATGGGATAACGGCTAACATAACGTTGTTTGTGAGTTTCGTTCAGCTCGATAAAAATGGAGAGCAAACCCCACAAATCGATTCTAGGCGGACAGTGTGGCAACCGCCTCCTCAATATGGACGAGTACAGCCCGAGCAAGAGGATGAGAGGTTGGCCGTGATTCCTGGGAATTCCGCGCAAACAGGCCTAAGTCCCCGTCTCTGTTGATTTTTTTGAATCCCTATTAACCGATTGGCTGGCCCCTTCAGGCGGATTTTCGCAGCCAATTCAGGATCAAACGCCGTCGCGCTGAAGCGCTCCAACATGTTGGCCACCAGCTGCTCTTGCGCCGTGACGGATGACCTAGCCGTCGCCAGCGCCACTTGCAACTGCTGCTTTGCGGTGAGCAGTTCGTCGACCTTGGCGAGCAACTTCTTGTTCGAGGCACTGAGCTGCTGGACGGCCGCGTCTTGCTCGACCAGGCGCCGACCCAATTCCTCGGCGCGCCTTTGCGCAAACCCCAGTTCATCCTTGAGCGGGCGCAGGCCCCGCACCTCTTCTTGAGCCTTGTGTAGATCACCCTGGGTGCGCGACAAATCGCCTCAATTGAGCAGCGGAATCAGGCAGAAAAGATTCGTCTGTAGATTCTGACAGCCCCGGACCTCTGGAAGCAGGTCCATGCTCGCTTCGTCGTTGCGAACAACTAGCCTGCGGTCGCACTCGAGCCGAGAAAGGGCAGCTGCAGACGCCATTTGACCTGCACCGCGGCTGCTGCGTCATGGAGCGCCGCCGAAAGATCTTCACTGCACCCATAGGGGATGATCAGGCGCCAGTTCAGATCCAGGCCATGCCCACCTGGTAGTTGGTCCGCCATGATGCAGGGCTCGGTTTTTGGCCAAAGACCAGTCATGCGCTCATTGCGGCGTGCCTGCAGCAGGATTTCCAGAGCAATTTCTTCTCTGGTACGGGTCTCAAAGGTAAAAAGCATTTAGGTTCCTTACGGCGCAACAGCGCGCCAAACTGAATGATGGCGTCACGACGGCGTTTTGTGGCGCGGGCATCTAGTCTCACTTTTCCCGGGCGCATCACGCTGGATCATCCGAAGTCACGCCAGGTCACGGCCGTGCACATGGGTTCACGGAAAATATTTTCTCGCTGTGGTTTGTTTGGTACGCTCCGATGCATGCTCAACACGATCATGACCACCCTGGCAACTCTAACCCCTACGCACTGGATTTCTATAGCTGCTTTGGCTGCATCGTTGGCGAGCCTCAACTTCTCAGTTCGTGGGTATTTGCGTGACCGCCCGAAACTCAGGATCGAGGCACGGCGGTATCAGTCTGATCAGGCCCCGGGCTATATCGAGGTTAAGGTTGTGAACGAAGGAAGGAGACCAGCATTCCTTGTCATGCTTTGGGGAAAGGACTCGGCTGGCGCTGGAAGCGGGGTCCAGCTCACCTATGAAGACACAGGCATCAAGCTTGGGGAGCACGAATTCAAGACCTTCAAGGTTACCCATCTGCCGCGAGGTAAGAATGAGTTCGATGCTGTCGGCATCGACGAAGACGACACTTTCGACTTCGAGCGGATGTTGATCGAGGACTCGCTTGGCAAACGCCACGAAATACCTAGCATGAAGGAATTGCTGCCGGCACTGCGCGTTGATTACAAAGATTGGTGCGAGAGGACGGGCTATTGGAAAACCCCGGCCTCCACTTCCTGAACCTCATTTCATGGGAATCCACATGGGCCAACAAATTTACGAAAAACCCACCCGAGCGCTGCTCAAAGACATGCTGCAGGAGTGGGTCTTGAAGCCTGGGCAAGTTTTCACGATCGCCCAGGCCGTCGAATGGTTCGCCGCGAATTACCCAAAATTGAAATCGGGCAGCATTCGTGCGCACCTGGTCCAGGCGGCAACGAACGACGTTAGCCGGCTTCATCACCCGGCCACGAACGAAACCGATGACATCTTGTTCAAAGTGGCCTCCGGGCAATACCGCCTTTATGAGCCTGGGAAGGATCCTGCACCAATCCATGACATGGTTGCCGGCGATGTGGCTCGCCAGGAGGCGTCTGTGGCCGTCGACGAGGAGGAAGGTGAGGAGGCTGCACCAGGTTCCTCGGAATTTCTCCTTGAGAAAGACTTGCAGCGCTATCT
>NZ_JBFUBY010000399.1:0-2741 GCF_056405515.1 Polaromonas sp. P1_G2 | reverse complement strand
GGATTCAGGCAGGGTTTTTGTGCTTCCGATAGGAATAAAGGATGACAGTGACCTGCCTGGAATGCACAAAACCAATCCGGCGAGGTACCCGTGGATCAGGGCCACATGCGGCCCTTTCGATTGATGAGGCCCGGCGGATCAACCTTTTTCTTGGAGACGTCAAATGGCTAAAACGCAAGCAACCCCGGGAATTCCTTCCGGTCCCAGCAGCACGGAAACCGCTGCCGAACAGCTCGTGGTCCTCACCGATGTTCTGGGGCGTAAATTGAAGGTCAAGCCCATCGACATCCTCTACGAAAGCCGGCTCACGCGGATGTTCGGCACTGAAGCCGCGGCCAATCTCCCCTACATGATGGGCTTTGTCTATCCCGCTGCCTCGGTCTGCGAAATAGACGGCGTGCCGTATCCGCGCCCCACCAGCCAGCAGGAAGTCGACGATGCCATTGAGCGTCTGGGCCGCGAAGGTTTTGCCGCATTCCTGCAGCACATGCAATCCGAAGTGGAGAAGATCAAGCAGATGGTGGAAGCCGACGTGGAGACAAAGCCGGAGTAGCCGGACTGGCGAGCGTCAGAGCTCGATGTAAGACCAAAATGAAAAACGGGGCGCAAGGCCCCGTTTTCATTGACTCACTGGCGGAAGAGGCGGGATTCGAACCCGCGGTAGGTTTAACCCTACGCACGCTTTCCAGGCGTGTGACTTAAACCGCTCATCCACCCTTCCGCGAAGCCTTTGATTATAGCAGCGCCCAGGCCTGCCGGCCGGGAAATGCGCCATAAATGCACACGCTAATGAACCGCGCCCTGGAAGCGGTGCTTCTCCAGCTGGGCCAGGGTGACGAATTCCAGCGCCTTGCTATGGGTGGACTCAAGGATGACGGGCGGCGCAAAGCCGGCTTCCAGCGCTTCCCGCCAGCGGTTGGCGCACAGGCACCAGCGGTCGCCCGGTTTGAGCCCGGCGAAGCGGTGGGCAGGCCGTGGTGTACTCAGGTCGTTGCCGTGCAGGGCGGAAAACGCCAGGAACCCGGCGGTGACCCGCACGCAAACCAGGTGGGAGCCGAGGTCCGAGGCGTCCGTGTTGCAGCAGCCGTCGCGAAAGTAGCCTGTGAGCGGGTCGTAGGAACAGGGCACGAGGTCCGTACCCAGGACGTTTTTTGCGGTCATGGCTTTCTCATAGCTGTTTTCCCGGCAGACCCGTATTACACCTTGTTGGCTTGCACCATCTTCATGGCGGAGCTGATGAGGGAGCCGACTTCCGTCATGTTGCTGGGCACAATCAAGGTGGTCTTGGCGTCCTTGGCCACCTTGGAATACGCCTCCACCGCCTGCTGGGCCACTTTGAGCTGGACAGCCTGCTCGCCGCCGGGCTGGCGGATGGCGGCGGCCACCATTTCGATGGCTTTGGCGTTGGCGTCGGCGACGGCCATGATGGCGGCCGCTTCACCCTGGGCGTTGTTGATGGCGGCCAGTTTTTCGCCTTCGGAGCGGGCGATGAAGGCCTCGCGTTCACCGGTGGCGATATTGATCTGTTCCTGGCGCCGGCCTTCCGAGGCGGCGATCAGCGCGCGTTTTTCGCGCTCGGCGGTGATCTGCGACTGCATGGCGTGCAGGATTTCCTTGGGCGGCGTCAAATCCTTGATTTCGTAGCGCAGGACCTTCACGCCCCAGTTCAGGGCCGCTTCGTCAATGGCGGCCACAACCTGCGCGTTGATGATGTCGCGCTCCTCAAAGGTCTTGTCGAGTTCCAGCTTGCCGATGACGGAACGCAGCGAGGTCTGGGCCAGCTGGGTGACGGCCACGATGTAGTTGGATGAGCCGTAGCTGGCGCGCATCGGGTCGGTGACCTGGAAATACAGGATGCCGTCGACCTGCAGTTGCGTGTTGTCGCGCGTGATGCAAACCTGGCTGGGCACGTCGAGCGGGATTTCCTTGAGGCTGTGCTTGTAGGCGACGCGGTCCACGAAGGGAATCAGCCAGTTCAGGCCGGGCGTCAGCGTTCCGGCGTATTTCCCCAGCCGTTCCTTGACCCAGGCATTCTGCTGGGGCACGACCTTGATGGCGCGGATGACGAAGATCATCCCGACGATGAAAACGATAAGTGCTACATAAGATGACATGTTGATTCCCTCAGATTTTTTCTACGACCAGTTTGCTGCCAATGACTTCCCGGATACGGTGGGGACCCGCGGAGGGCGTTGCACCGGCCGCCTGCACGACCGCCCATTGCGCGCCGCGGTAGCGCACCAGTGCCGTACCGTCAGCTTGCCAGTTGTCGACCTGCACGGTCTCGCCGACATCCATGTTGACGTCCGGGTTGGTCCCGGGCGGCAGGGCTTCGGGGCTCCGGCCCCGGACAAAATGGGCAATGCCAACGGTGGCCGAGCCCACCACGGCCGCGGTGATCAGCTGCACGGACGTCGATGCGCCCAGATGGGCGGCGACGGCAGCGGCCGCCAGCCCTACGGCCACCATCAGCAGGTAAAACGTTCCCGTCGCCAGTTCCACCGCGACGGCCACGCCGGCCAGCAGCCACCAGATCGTCGATTCACTCATGCATCCTCCTTTTGTAGGTCATCCGCTACATTTTGGGGCAATTAGACCCCAAGACAAGCGTAGCGCAACAATATGTCCTTACACTTCGCTGCTTGGAAAAAGCTTCCTATCACCGCTCGGGCTCAACCTGTCTATGCCTTTTGAGCGTTCCCCATGCCCTCCGACAGGTTCAGGGCGCCCTTGAACTGCTC